>PFKE01000063.1 GCA_002784145.1 Flavobacteriaceae bacterium CG_4_10_14_3_um_filter_33_47
AATGGCGGGCTCAAAGTTTTATTAACAACCAGTCGTTTGATGATTTTGATGATTTTATTGGTAAAATAATTCAGTATTTATCCAGTAACAAAGCTAAAGAACGATTAAGCTTAAACTATGAATCGTTTTATAATGGAACCAATGGGGTTATTTTTAGTGCTGAATTTTTTGATAAAAATTATGCGTTTGATGCCAGAGAGTCTTTAGAAATTGAAGTTAAAGATAGTATCACCCAAACCGTAAAAACTTTTCCTTTTATCCTTAAAAACAAAATTTATCAAGTAGATTTAAGTAGTCTTTTGCCCAACGACTATCATTTTGTAGTAAGAGCTAAAAACGAAAATATTTCTAAATCTGGAACTTTTAAGATTCTAGACTACAATGTAGAGCAACAATTTTTAAACGCCCATGTAACAAAATTGCAGCAATTGGCTACTCATAGTTCAGGAATTAGTTATTTTATTTCAAACACTGATTCTCTTGTCAATGATATTTTAAATGATAATAGATACCAATCCATTCAAAAAACACATAAAAATATCATACCTTTAATCGATTGGAAATATTTACTGTTTTTAATCGCTACCAGCTTATCATTAGAGTGGTTTATAAGAAAATATAACGGATTAATTTAAATATATTAAACATGGAAAGATTACCAAAAATTGGCATACCTATTATTATCGTTGCCATTATACTTATTATTGTTTTAGCAAAATCAGCAGTCACTATAGGCTCTGGTCAAGCAGGCGTTTTATATAAAACCTTTGATAATGGTGTTGTAACCAATCAGCCACCTTTAGGTGAAGGATTTCACGTGATAGCGCCTTGGAACAAGGTGTTTATTTATGAAGTGCGCCAGCAAGAACTTTTTGAAAAAATGAAAGTTTTGTCGTCTAACGGGCTTGAAATACAAATAGATGGTTCAGCTTGGTACCAACCAGTTTATAACGATTTAGGAAAATTACACCAAAATCTTGGTCAAAATTATTTACAACGTGTTATACAGCCAGCCATTCGCAGTGCTGCGCGTAGTGTTGTGGGACGTTATACACCAGAGCAACTTTATTCAAGCAAGCGTGATGCCATTCAGGATGAAATATTTATTGAAACTAAAAAGATTCTAGAAAAACAATATGTACAGCTCAATGAATTTTTAGTGCGTGATGTAACCTTGCCAAACACCATAAAAGACGCCATTGAGCGTAAATTGCGTCAAGAGCAAGAATCATTAGAATATGAATTCAGATTAGTTACGGCTGCCAAAGAAGCAGAAAAAGTAATTATTGAAGCCCAAGGAAAAGCAGAATCCAATAGAATATTAAGTGCCTCTTTAACGGATAAAATTTTACAGGATAAAGGCATTGATGCCACCATGAAATTAGCTGAATCTCCTAACAGTAAAGTTATTGTCATAGGTTCTGGAGATAGTGGTTTGCCTATTATATTAGGAAATCAATAGTTTTAAAATTATTATAAATGAAAAGCAGAAATTTTAGTTTCTGCTTTTTCATTTAACACTATTTAGACAAAAACACCTTAGCAACATTATCAAGCTCAGATTGAGTTAGTGAAGACGTTTTTCTTAGTTTTTCTATAAACAATGTAACTTCTTCTATAGTAGCAGGGCAACCTAAATTATTTTCTTTTGAATCAAAGGAATCTTCTACAAAAGTTCCTTCGTTATCAAAAATAAGCCAAAAGGGAATTCCTGATTTGTCCCCTTTATATTTTTTTAATAAATCCTCAGCACCTGGATTTTCTAAATGTTTATTACTATCAGATTCTTTAACTACTAAATGTTTTATAACATAATTTTTATCAAATAGATTTTTACACGCAGGATCATTCATGCTCTTATCCATTTTTTTGCACCAGCCACACCAAGATGCATTAAACATTATAAAAACATGTTTATTTTCCTTTTTAGCTTTTTCTGTAGCTTTCATTAGAATTTCATCAGAAGATTGTTGACTAAAGATAGATTGTGAGCTCATCACCATGAGCATAATGAAAATTGATGACAATTTTTGTTTCATAATTTTTATTGAATGAAGTAAATATTTAGGATTATATAAAATTCAATGCATATTACCTATAAATATTTAATTCGAAAAAAAATAGAACTAAAAGTTTAGAAACTTTGGTTTAAATTTTAGATATTTGTTTAAATAACAAGAAAAAATGAGTTTTATTCAATTTCATCACCATCATTTTCAAATTTGCCCTCAAGCGAAATGAAAATGTATTGAATAAATTCAACATATATTTTAAACCCGTTTGAGACAATCAAACGGGTTTTTTAATGCCTAATTAGATTGTTTCAAACTCATAAAAACAAACACATGAGTAAATTAAAAATTGCAGTACAAAAAGCAGGTCGTTTACACGACGAATCTATGGAAATACTAAAGGATATAGGTATTTCTATTGATAATGGTAAAGATCAATTAAAGGCTTCTGCCAGGAATTTTCCTTTAGAAGTTTTTTATTTAAGAAATGGCGATATTCCACAATATCTTAAAGATGGCGTTGTTGATGCCGCTATTATTGGTGAAAATATTTTAGTAGAAAAAGGTAATGGCATTACCATTGCTGAAAAATTAGGCTTTTCTACTTGCAAAGTGTCAATTGCCATTCCAAAATCTATAAAATATAACGGTATTCAGGATTTAGATGGAAAGCGAATTGCCACGTCATATCCAAATACCATTCAAAGCTATTTAGATAAACACGGCATAAACGCCAATCTTCATATCATAAACGGTTCCGTAGAAATTGCTCCAAATATTGGTTTGGCCGATGCTATTTGCGATATTGTTTCAAGCGGAAGCACCTTATTTAAAAATAACCTAAAGGAAGTTGAAGTCATTATGAAATCTGAAGCTGTTTTGGCTGTTTCACCTATTTTAAGCCAAGAAAAACAAGCCATTTTAGATAAAATACAATTCAGACTTCAATCGGTTTTAAAAGGAAGAAATTCAAAATATGTATTATTAAATGCTCCAAATGATAGGTTGCAAGACATCATTGATATATTGCCTGGCATGAAAAGTCCAACCGTATTACCTTTAGCTAAGGAAGGATGGAGTTCAGTACATTCTGTCATCAGCAAAAATCAATTCTGGGATATCATCGATGAATTAAAAAAGAAAGGCGCTCAAGGTATTTTAGTATGTCCTATTGAAAAAATGGTTCTTTAGATAATTAGGTATGCAAATAATAAATAATCCGAAAAGAAGTGATTGGTCTGAAATTTTAAAAAGACCAACACAAACCGTTGATGATATTGAAGCTAAAGTCATTAAAATATTTAATGAAGTTAATCTAAATGGTGATGAAGCCATCAAAAAATACACCTTACAGTTTGATGGCATTGATTTAAAATCTAATGAAGTTACTACTAATGACATTGACTTTGCCATAGCCCATGTATCTGATGAACTAAAAAACGCCATTAAAGCCGCAAAGCAAAACATTGAAGTTTTTCATGCGGCACAAAAAACAACAAAAGTCTCTGTTGAAACAGCCAAAGGCGTCTTTTGTTGGCAAGAAAAAAGACCCATAGAGAAAATAGGCTTATACATTCCAGGAGGAACCGCGCCATTATTTTCAACCGTTTTAATGTTGGCTATACCTGCACAAATTGCGGGTTGTAAAGAGATTGTATTGTGTTCACCACCAAATAAATCAGGATCCATTGCTCCAGAAATTTTGTATGCAGCACAACTTTGTGGGGTTACAAAAATTTTTAAAGTTGGTGGTATTCAGGCCATTGCTGGTTTGACCTTTGGAACAGATAGTATCCCTAAGGTTTATAAAATTTTTGGACCAGGAAACCAATTTGTAACCGTTGCTAAACAATTGGCAACAAAATTTGGCGTTGCTATTGATATGCCTGCTGGACCAAGTGAACTATTGGTTGTGGCCGATGAAAAAGCCAATGCGTCATACATCGCTTCAGATTTGTTAAGTCAAGCTGAGCATGGAACCGATAGTCAGGTTATTTTGGTATCAACATCTCACAACCTTATAAAAGAAGTTTCTGAACAAGTTGAGAAACAATTACAGGTGCTTCAGCGTAAATCTATTGCTGAAAAATCCATAGCAAATTCTAAACTTATCTATATAGAAAATGATGAGTTAGCGCTTCAGTTAATCAATGAGTATGGCCCTGAACATTTTATTATTTGCACAGAAAACGAGGATTTTTATATCAACGGAATTGCTAATGCTGGGTCTGTTTTTATAGGAGATTATACGCCAGAAAGTGCCGGTGATTATGCTTCTGGAACCAATCATACTTTACCCACTAACGGATATAGTAAAGCCTATTCTGGAGTGAACTTAGATAGTTTTTTAAAGAGCATGACGTTTCAAAAAATATCTAAAGAAGGCTTAAAAAATATTGGAAAAACCATTGAACTCATGGCAGAAGCAGAAGGTTTGCAGGCTCATAAAAATGCTGTAAGTATTCGATTAAAAGATTTGAAATGATAAGTCACCCTGAGCGCAGTCGAAGGGTAGGATCACAAAGCACAAATAAAAATTAATGAGACTTGAAATAAATTGAGTGTAAAAAAAATGAATATTCAAAATTTAATACGACCAAGCATCAAAGCATTAAAACCCTATTCATCGGCAAGAGATGAATTTCAAGGCGTTCCTGCTGATATGGTTTTTTTGGATGCCAATGAAAACCCTTTTGAAAATGGCGTAAATCGTTATCCAGATCCGCACCAGAATCAATTAAAAACGATGTTATCAAAGCTAAAAGGTATTTCAACTCAAAACATCGTTTTAGGAAACGGTAGTGATGAAGTGCTGGATCTTATTTTTAGAATGTTTTGTGAACCTAATAAAGATAATGTCATTATACTTCCACCAACCTATGGAATGTATGAGGTTTTGGCTAATTTAAATGCTGTTGAAACTATTAAAGTAACACTATCAGAAACTTTTCAACCTAAGGTTGAAACTATTTTGAAGGTTGCAAATGCAAATAGCAAACTTTTATTTTTATGTTCGCCAAACAACCCTACAGGAAACAGTTTTACAACCCATGATGTAGAACAATTGTTAAAAGGGTTTAAAGGAATTGTTGTTATTGACGAAGCTTACATTGATTTTTCAAAAAAACATAGTTGGTTAGAGCGATTGGAAGAATTTCCTAATCTTATCATTACCCAAACCTTATCAAAAGCTTATGGCATGGCCGGTATTCGTTTAGGTATATGCTATGCTTTAGCAGAAATTATTACTGTTTTAAACACCATTAAACCGCCCTATAATGTGAATGAGTTAACGCAACAAAAAGCTATAGAAAACCTTAGCAAAGTTGATGTAGCCAAAAACCAAATTGCTGATATTTTAGTGGAACGTGATGTTTTAATCAATGAACTAAAATCGATTCATTTTGTTTCTAAGATTTATCCTTCTGACGCTAATTTTATTTTAATCAAAGTAGATGACGCCAATAAAAGATATCATCAGCTCATTGAAAAAGGCATTGTTATAAGGAACAGAACCACTCAATATGGTTGTGAAAATTGTTTGCGGATTACCGTAGGAACAGCTGTAGAAAATAAAACATTAATTAATGCATTACAAGAACTTCAAACGAAATAGATTATGAAGAAAGTATTGTTTATTGATCGTGATGGCACCATCATAAAAGAAACATCTGATGAGCAAATCGACTCATTTGAAAAGCTTCAATTTTACCCAAAAGTATTTCAATACTTAAGTAAAATTGCCAAAGAACTGGATTATGAATTGGTTATGGTTACCAATCAAGATGGCCTAGGAACTGAAGTTTATCCAGAAAACACTTTTTGGCCAGTGCATAATTTCGTAATTAAGTGTTTTGAAAATGAAGGCGTTTTTTTTACAGAACAGTTTATTGATACAACCTTTGCAAAAGATAATGCCCCAACAAGAAAGCCCAATACTGGTTTATTAACCAAGTATTTTTCAGATGATTATGATTTGGAAAATTCCTTTGTGATAGGCGATAGGTTAACGGATGTAGAATTGGCAAAAAATTTAGGAGCAAAAGCTATTTTTATTAATGATGAAACTCATTTAGGTGTTAATGAAATCACCTTAAAACGTGAAGAATTAAATCATTATATTGCTTTGGAAACCAATGACTGGCAAAAGATTTATGCATTTTTAAAGGCCGATGATAGGAGTGGAGGTATTATAAGAAATACCAATGAAACAAAAATTGCCATTCAATTGAATCTTGATGGAACAGGTAAAAGCAAAATTAATACAGGAATCGCTTTTTTTGATCATATGTTAGACCAAATTGCACGTCACGGACAATTGGATTTAAACATTCAAGTGGATGGAGATTTAGAGGTTGATGAGCACCATACCATTGAAGACACTGCCATTGCCTTAGGAGAATTATTCCATTCTGTTTTAGGAAATAAATTAGGCATAGAACGATACGGATTTTGTTTACCCATGGACGATTGTTATGCCCAAGCCGCCATTGATTTTGGTGGTAGAAACTGGTTGGTTTGGGAAGCCGATTTTAAACGAGAAATGGTTGGAAAAATGCCAACAGAAATGTTTTATCATTTCTTTAAATCGTTTACAGATGGCGCCAAATGCAATTTAAATATCAAAGCCGAAGGGATTAACGAACACCACAAAATAGAGGCTATTTTTAAAGCCTTTGCAAAAGCTATCAAAATGGCTGTTAAGAGAGATATTGAAAAAATGATTTTACCATCAACAAAAGGAATGCTATAGATAGCTTTCAGCTCTTTGCGGTTAGCCATTAGCTAATTGCCAAAAGCCAAAAGCCAAAAGCTTAGATGTATGAAATTAGTCATTATAAATTACGGCGCAGGAAACATCAAAAGTATTCAGTTTGCTTTTAATCGTTTAGGTATTGATGCTGTTTTATCTAATAATCCTCAAGAGATTTTAGCTGCTGATAAAATTATTTTCCCAGGAGTTGGTGAAGCCAGTACCGCTATGAAAAAATTAAAAGAAAGTGGTTTAGATACTCTAATACCAGATTTAAAACAACCCGTTTTAGGCATTTGTTTGGGCATGCAATTATTATGTAATGCTACTGAAGAAGGCGATACTCAAGGGCTTGGAATTTTTAACACAACAGTTAAAAGGTTTTCAAACAACGTAAAAGTTCCACAAATGGGTTGGAACATTATTAAAAATTTAAAATCTGATCTGTTTACTGGTATCAAAGAATCAGAATATATGTATTTAGTGCATAGTTACTATGCAGAACTTTGTGCAGAAACCATTGCTACCACAGATTATGGGGTCAATTACGCATCAGCTTTACAACATAAAAACTTTTTTGGGGTTCAGTTTCATCCAGAAAAGAGTAGTTTAGCAGGAGAAAAAATATTAGATAATTTTTTAAAATTGTAAATAAGTCTTTAGGAATTAGCTGTTAGCCTTTTGCTAATAGCCAAAAGCAAAAAGCAAAAAGATAAAATGAGAATTATACCAGCCATAGATATTATAGATGGAAAATGCGTTCGTTTAACCAAAGGCGATTACGACACTAAAAAAATTTACAACGAAAATCCACTTGAAGTAGCTAAAGTATTCGAAGCTTCTGGCATTGAATATTTGCATTTGGTGGATTTAGATGGTGCTAAGGCTCAACATATTGTCAATTTTAAAGTTTTAGAACAAATAGCCTCCAAAACCAGTTTAAAAATCGATTTTGGAGGCGGACTTAAAGCAAATGAAGATTTGTATATAGCTTTTAATTCTGGTGCCAAACAAATTACAGGTGGAAGTATTGCCGTTAAAAACCCAAAAATATTTGAAGGTTGGATTTCAAAATATGGTGCTGCTAAAATCGTTTTAGGTGCAGATAGCCATCAAGGAAAAGTCTCTATAAGTGGCTGGATGGAACAAAGCAATGAAGATTTAATTCCTTTTATAAAAGCCTATCAAAAGAAAAGCATTCAGTATGTAATTTGCACAGATATTTCAAAAGACGGTATGCTTGAAGGGCCTTCTATAGAATTATACAAAAATATTATTGCAGAATGTAGTAATAGTAGTAACGGTCAATCCATTAAATTAATAGCATCTGGAGGTATTTCAACCATTGAAGAACTACCCATTCTTAAAGAAATAGGTTGTGAAGGCGTGATTATTGGAAAAGCCATTTATGAAAATAGAATAAGTTTAAAGCAACTTGAAAAATTTGTCTAAAATTAAAAGTACAATATTAAATATTAGAAATAAAAACCTCAGGAATGAAAACTTTTAACTTTTAATATCGTACTTCTAACTTGAAAAATATGTTAACAAAACGAATTATACCTTGTTTAGATATTAAAGATGGAAGAACGGTAAAAGGCGTTAATTTTATTGATTTACGCGATGCTGGAGATCCTGTAGCTTTAGCAAAACAATACGCTAACATGGGTGCAGATGAGTTAGTGTTTCTTGATATTTCAGCCACTTTAGAAGGAAGACCCACAACATTAGAGATGGTTTTACATGTGGCAGAGCAAGTTAATATTCCTTTTACCGTTGGAGGAGGCATCTCATCTGTAGAAGATGTTGACGCCTTATTGCAGTGCGGAGCAGATAAAGTTTCCATTAATTCATCAGCAGTTAAAAGACCTGAGCTGGTTAATGAATTAGCTGAAAAATTTGGTAGTCAATGCGTGGTTGTGGCTATTGATGCTAAGCAAGTTAACGGACAATGGAAAGTGCATTTAGCAGGTGGAAGTATTCCAACAGATATCGATTTATTTGAATGGGCTAAAGAAGTGGAACAGCGTGGCGCTGGTGAAATTTTGTTCACGTCCATGAATCATGATGGTACTAAAAATGGCTTCGCAAATAAAGCTTTGGCAAAACTTTCAGAAACATTAAATATTCCAATCATTGCCTCTGGAGGCGCAGGAAATATACAACATTTTATTGATGCATTTAAAGAAGGGAAAGCAGATGCTGCTTTGGCTGCTAGTGTTTTTCACTTTGGAGAAATACCCATTCCAGAATTAAAAAAAGAATTAAGAAACCATAACATAGAAGTACGATTATGACTATAAAATATGATACAAATGGACTCGTTCCTGCCATCATTCAAGATGCTGCAACAAAAAACGTGTTGATGTTGGGGTATATGAATGAAGAAGCTTATCAAAAAACTTTAGAAACAAAAAAAATTACTTTTTTTAGTAGAAGTAAAAAACGTCTTTGGACAAAAGGTGAAGAAAGCGGACATTTTTTAAATCTTGTAGATATAAAAAACGATTGTGACCATGATACCTTACTTATTCAAGTAAACCCTGTTGGGCCAACCTGCCATAAAGGTACTGATACCTGTTGGGGAGCAGAAAATATACCTAATTACGGTTTCTTTTCTACTTTAGAACATGTTATTACAGAAAGAATTTCAAATAAAGACACCAATAAATCATACGTTGCCAGTTTATTTTCAAAAGGTATTAATAAAATCGCTCAAAAAGTAGGCGAGGAGGCTGTTGAAACCGTTATTGAAGCCATGGATAATAACGATGAACGGTTTCTTTATGAATCTGCCGATTTAATGTTTCATTATCTCATGTTGCTTCAGGCAAAAGGATTTACACTTAAAGATATTGAAGCCGAATTAAAAAGCAGGCACAAATAATAAAGAAGGCTTTAGAAATTTCTAAAGCCTTCTTTAATTTTTATAAAATTCCATTTAAGAAATCCAGCCTTTTGTTTCTGATTTTTTAGAAAACCAAACCAAGAATAATGCAAAAACAATAATACTTATGGTCATACCCATATTATTTGTATGTCCTTGCGTTAAAATATAACCCATTTGAACTATAACCGCTAATAACGATAAAATTAGCAATGAAGTCGCCCATTTTTTTCTAAGTAACAATCCAAGGCTTCCAAGGACACCAGAAAAGACCGCTATTGCAAAAGCGGCTGTTAGCCAAGAAGGCATATTTGAAATAGTTTCAAATTGTTCATCAGTAATGGCAGAACGCCAACGTTCAGTTTTATAGGCTTGTCCTATATATTGATCAACGCCCATAGCATTCCATAGAATGGCTATTACGCTAACAATCCAGAACCAAATTGGAGGTTTGTTTGTGTGTGCAGTCATAAATTTTTTAGTTTTAGTTTGTTAATAGACATACAATTTATAAAATTTTTGTCATGAATAATAAAATAACTTACTTTCAAAGTCTTTTATAAAATTTTAAAACCGCATTGAAAAAATACTACTATTTAATTACCGTTCAGTTTTTAGGATACCGATTTCATGGATGGCAAAAACAGCCTCATTTAAAAACCATTCATTTAATGATTGATAAAACCTTAAAGTTTATTTTAGTTAAAAAAACATTTAAAAGTCTTGGGTCTGGAAGAACGGATGCTATGGTTTCAGCAAATGAAGCAGCTTTTGAACTTTTTTTAGAAGAACCTATTCTTGATTTTGATGATTTTATGAATGTTTTCAACCAT
>PFKE01000139.1 GCA_002784145.1 Flavobacteriaceae bacterium CG_4_10_14_3_um_filter_33_47
CCCATAGGCAATTGACAATCCCACCGGTTCAGTCAACACAGCGTTCATGCTGGGTCGTACCGACCGCACGAACGCTTAGTTATTATTGGGAGTTTTTTTATTCCACCATACATATCCAATCAGTCCAATTCCAACAACTATCATTCCTACAATTCCAATTTTCAATCCTAACATTGGATTGTCATATAACCTGTCGTTAAACAAACCAAATATTAAAGAAATTAATCTGGTTGGTACAAATGCTAAACTAATTAGAATTGCTAAATATTTTGGGTTAGAATATTTTGTCAAAATTGAATGAATTATCGGTGCAATATGAATTTCCGAAATTCCAAGAAATATTAATGAAATCAAATAAGTTATTGTATGCTGTTCAGTCGGTACTTCTGGAATTAAGAATAATATTCCGAATGAAATTACTCCAAAAATAAACCCAAGCATTAATTTAAAGAATTGACTACTGTAAAAATAAGTCCACAAAATAATTGCAATTATACTAATCGGTAAAATGAAAATAGAGTTGATTGATTGCCATAAATGATTTGGAATATCTAAAGTTGATATTTCGCTTAATTGCAATTGTAAATCAAAAGTCCGAATGCTTGATATTTCGTAAAATCCCCAAAATAATCCAACAACAATAAATGCAATTAAGATATTTAAAATTCTTTTACTTATTAGAAGCTCATTTTTCTCAATTTCATCCAATCTTTTTTCCTTTGTAAGAAAGATAGGAATTATTGAGATTAACATTAATATTCCAGATATAACGAACCCAATATTGTAGCCATATTTTTCTCCTAAATAACCAATTAGTAATATGCCCAAAAATGACCCTAAATTTATTGCGAGATAAAATATCGTAAATCCTGAATCTAATAGTTTAGTCTTATTCAGATATGTCTTTCCAAAATTTGAGATGATATTTGGTGTAAAAAATCCGCTACCTAAAACGACAAGAAACAAGCCTAAATAAAGTCCAGTTGTCGAAGGTATGCATAAACTAAATGCTCCAATTGCTTGAATAATTCCACCAATTATAATTGATTTTTTATTTCCAATAAGTAAGTCTCCAAAAAGTCCTCCGATAATTTGAGAGAAGACTAAAGAACCTACAAGCCAACCATAAATGGTTAATGCTTCTGTTCTTTCCATTTTCAAAGTTTCTCCGACCATATAAAGAACCACAAGAGCACGAAAACCATAATAAGATGCTCTTTCCAACATTCGTGCAATAGAGTAGTAGAGATTCTCTTTTGTGTGTTTCTGATTTTGAATTTTATCCATTCAGTTTATTGGGTTGGTAAATTACCTACAACGTCTAATGGTATGGCAAGTAGCGTGCAAAAAATCGCTGGCCATTCCGAGTTAGTTTTATGTTTTTAAATATACAAAAAGTTTGGATTAAGCACTTTATAGCTATTTGTTATACCAGTTGTGTGTGCCTTGAATGGTAAATATAGTTCATTGATTTGAATAACCCAAAGGGTGAAAGTCCCCGATGCACAGGAGTGACGTCCTGAAGCAAAGCAAGTGGCAAAGCCTGCCCCGTACTTGATACGGGGGTTGCTAACCGTGAGGTTAGGACTGAAGTAAGCCAGACTGCGTGGTTGGTTCTGACGAACAGGAACTGCATAAGAGGCTATGAGGCTGGATGAGCAAGCACATCATTGCGACGTCCCAAATCAGGAATTTTCCTGCACAGCCAAAATAGTAGATGCAGCAGCAATTGACCAAAGGGTATTTATCTTACCGAGGGAGGTCTCCGTAGTTACGAGTTAACAGAGCGGAGAAGTCAGCCGAAGTCATAGTACTTGCAAAACAAGCAGGGATTGCATACCCATACCCCTGACGACTTAATGAGCAAGGAAGGACAGAACGTAAACAGGTCTTTAATTTTCACAGGAATGTGCCAAGGCACATAGCCCTGAAAAGCAAGGACAGGTGAAGAACAAGAACATAATCAAATGATTGAAAGAGTAGTACAACCCCACAACCTGCAAAAGGCAATAAAGCAAATAGTTGCCAATAAAGGCAGCGCAGGTGTTGACGGAATAACCACCAAACAAATGGTGGAACACATCGGTACACATAAAGCCCAATTGCTCGCAGCGGTTATGGGAAACAACTACCTACCTCAACCCATTCTGGGTGTGGAGATCCCCAAGGCAAACGGCAAGAAACGGCTGCTTGGTGTACCCACTACAACAGATAGGGTGTTGCAACAAGCCGTGGCACAAGCCATAGCACCTTTGTATGAACCTGATTTCAGCAGGAACAGTTACGGCTTTAGACCAGGAAAAAATGCCAGGCAAGCCGTGGGTCAATCCCGTGATTACATACATCAGGGGTACAACCACATTGTGGACATCGATTTAAAAAGCTTCTTTGACGAAGTAAATCACTGTCTGCTGCTCAACCTGCTGCATAAAAAGGTGAAATGCAAAAGCACAATGCGAGTGATACGCAAATGGCTCAGAGCACCGATACAAATCAAAGGCAAACTGCACAAACGCAGGAAGGGCGTCCCACAGGGAAGCCCATTAAGCCCTTTACTGTCAAACATCCTGTTAAATGAATTGGACAAGGAAATGACAAGACAGGGGTTAAAGTTTGTAAGGTATGCTGATGATTTCAGTGTGTATTGTAAAAGGGCAAGTCAGGCAAGAAGCGTGGCAAGAACCCTTATCCACTTCCTCAAAACAAAACTAGACCTGACAATCAATGAAGAAAAGAGCGGTATCAGAAAACCGGTCAACTTCAACCTGCTCGGGTTTGGTTTTGTACCAACATATAAAAAGGGAAGTAAGAACCAATACCAACTGGTAGTATCGGAAAAAGCTTGGAAAACCTTAAAACAAAGGCTGAAGCGCATTACCAGAAAAACCTCGCCAATCCCATTGCAAGAACGTCTTTCGCGAATACTCGAAATCCAACGGGGGTGGTTAAACTACTTTCGGGGGGCAAGTATTCAAGGAAAACTCAAAGCTCTGGACGGCTGGTTGAGGAACCGCTTGAGGTACTGCATCTGGCACCATTGGAAAAAGCCTGAACGGAAAAGGAAAAACCTGATTCGGTTGGGTGTTGACCAAGACCACGCTTATGCGTGGAGCAGAAGCAGGAAAGGCGGCTGGGCAATCGCACAAAGCCCCATTTTAGGTACAACCATCACGGAGCAACGACTTAAAAAGCGAGGCTATCAATCA
>PFKE01000011.1 GCA_002784145.1 Flavobacteriaceae bacterium CG_4_10_14_3_um_filter_33_47
TAGATACCATTAAATTATTGCACGAATCTGGAGAAAATATCACCAGAATTCGTGGTGTATTTTCAGGAACTTTAAGTTATTTATTCAATAATTTTTCGGTGCAAAACAAGCCATTTAGTGTTATTGTTCAAGAAACCATTGATAAAGGTTTTACCGAACCCGACCCAAGAGAAGATTTCTCAGGAAATGATGTGGCTAGAAAATTGTTAATTTTGGCAAGGGAGTTGGATTTACAAAATGAGTTTGAAGATGTATTAGTTCAAAATTTAATTCCTGAAGCCTACAGAGATATTTTGGTACCCGAATTTTTAAAGCAGCTACATGTGTTGAATGATGAATTTCAAAAAATAAAAGACAATCAAAAACAGGGTCACGTGTTGCGGTATGTAGGAGATTTGTCTGGCGATTTATCAAAAGATAAAGGACATTTGGAAGTGAAATTAGTATCCATTCCTGGCGATAGCACTTTAGGACAAATAAAAGGAAGCGATGCCATTTTTGAAATATTTACAGAATCGTATGGTGAACAACCTATAGTAATCCAAGGCGCAGGCGCAGGCGCACAAGTCACTGCCAGAGGTGTTTTTGGAGATATTTTAAGGTTGTCTAAGCATATAAATTAAATAATTTTTCATTCCTGCGAAGGCGGGAATCCAAGAAATATAAGTTGTCACACTGAGCGCAGTCGAAGTGCTGTTATAATTATAAAAATTAAAATTGCCCACTAATTCACTAATTAAATTTGTGAATTAGTGGCAATAAAGAAAAGAAACATGAGCGAAAAAAGAAAGCAATTTGAAACAGAAGCCATTCGTACGCAATTAAAACGTACCGATTTTTTAGAACATACTAGCCCCATATACTTAACATCCAGTTTTGTGTTTGAGGATGCCGAAGATATGCGCGCCTCTTTTACAGAAGAAAAGGAACGCAATATTTACAGCCGCTTTTCAAATCCGAACACCACGGAGTTTGTAGATAAAATTTGCAAAATGGAAGGTGCCGAAAGTGGTTATGCCTTTGCAACAGGTATGGCTGCCGTATTTTCAACATTTGCGGCCTTGTTAAAAAGTGGCAATCATATTGTGTCTGCACGTTCGGTGTTTGGCTCAACACATGCATTGTTTGTCAATTATTTTCCAAAATGGAATATAGAAACTACTTATTTCGATATTACTAAGCCAGAAACTATTGAAAGCTGTATTACTGAAAACACTAAAATCCTTTATGCTGAAACTCCAACCAATCCAGCAGTAGATATTATAGATTTGGAA
This sequence comes from Flavobacteriaceae bacterium CG_4_10_14_3_um_filter_33_47, assembly GCA_002784145.1. Taxonomy (GTDB): domain Bacteria; phylum Bacteroidota; class Bacteroidia; order Flavobacteriales; family Flavobacteriaceae; genus Yeosuana. The sequence goes on from PFKE01000011.1 coordinate 1,275, forward strand.
TTGCTTGGTGATATTGCCAAAAAGCATAATTTAATTTTAATCATTGATAATTGCTTTGCCACGCCATATTTGCAACAACCTATAAAATATGGCGCGCATTTGGTCATTCATTCCGCTACCAAATTAATTGATGGACAAGGCCGCGTATTAGGTGGTATAACCGTTGGCAATGCCGATTTAATTCGGGAAATCTATTTATTCTCTCGAAACACAGGGCCTGCTTTATCGCCGTTTAACGCGTGGATACTATCAAAAAGTTTAGAAACACTAGCAGTTAGAGTTGATAAACATTGTGAAAATGCCTTCAAAGTAGCAGGGTTTTTGGAAGGTCATCCAAATGTGAATTGGGTTAAGTATCCATTTTTGAAATCACATCCGCAATATGACGTGGCTAAAAAACAAATGAAACTGGGAGGAAACATTGTGGCTTTTGAAGTAAATGGCGGTATCGAATCAGGAAGAAAATTTTTAAATTCAATTAAAATGTGTTCATTATCAGCTAATTTAGGAGATACCAGAACCATAGTAACACATCCCGCTTCTACAACCCATAGTAAATTGTCTGAGGCGGACCGATTAGAAGTGAGCATTACGGATGGCTTGGTTAGAATATCGGTGGGATTAGAGCATGTGGATGATATTATTAAGGATTTGGAGCAAGCTTTAAAGTAATAATATTAAACCAAGGGGTGTTTTTTAGCTGATATTCAGGGTGTCCTGTTTGCAAAAAAAATAAATGATAAAATGTTTGACCATTCTTCATATATTTTTAACTCGTTGGGACTTTCACCATATCCAGCTTTAAAATCAGCAAAAAGTGAAATAGGGTTTTTATGTATATCTGTATTCTGCAATCTGGCTGCAAATTTTCCTGACATCCATGGTTGTACTTGAGGGCCATTCATTCCGGCTGTTAAAAAGACTGCAGGATACTGAGTGTTTTTTCTGATATTTAGATATGGATCCATGTTAATTGATGATATGCATTCTAACGAAACTTTAAATGAACCAAATTCTTCTGTGTTAGTTCCGACCGATCCAATTACTTCTCTGCGTAATGGATTTAAATAACCTACTTCCAAAATAACAACTTTAAACAAATCGAGGGTTTTTTCTTTATCAAACATTTTTCTTATATTTATAACACAATTCACCCTAAAAGGAATTTTAAAAGCAAATAACTGAATACAATTGAAACGTTTTCAATCTAATAATTCCTCGTGGCTTTGCCGCGGGGTTTCCGCTAACGCTATTAAAACATGATACACCCAAAAAAAGTATTGATCATTGAAGATGAGCCAATGATTCTAGAGAATTATGAGAGAGCTCTAATTAGTATTGAAAATAATTCAACATCCCTTAAATTTTGCATCGACCAAGCTACCAATTGTCAAGAGGCTTTTGATAAAATCAAATTGGCAAGACATAACAAGCGTTTGGATTTGGTTTTCTTGGATATTAGATTACGACCAAGTCCTGACCATAAAATTCAATAAGGTGAGGATTTGGGCATTATGATCAGAAAAAATTTGCCCAACACAAAAATAATTGTAATAACAAGTCATGATGAAGCTTTTCGTTTAAATAATATTTTGAATACTGTTCAACCCGAAGGCTTTTTGGTCAAAAGTGACATCGATTTTAGCGATCTCATTGAGACCATCAAAAAAGTCATGGACGAAAAGAACCACTTTAGCCATACGGTTGCCACATTGTTAAAACGCAATTCCTTAAACAAGACAACATTAGGTGATGTTGACATTAAACTACTTCATGAAATCTCCAATGGTGCCAAAATGAAGGAACTGGTGGAATTATTGCATCTCTCAAAATCTGGTGTTGAAAAACGAAAAAGAAGGATAAAAGAAAAGTTTGACGACTGGCACATGAGTGACCGTGACATGATTTTGGCTGCCAAAGAAAAAGGATTTATTTAAAATTTTCTACTTTTGCTTACTTTTAGTGTGCGTTTTTGTTGCCTGAAATGATTTGATTTAAATAAGTTTATAAAACTTTATCAATCCAATCATTTATGAATCCTCTCAAAACCCTTTTGCAATATTTAGATGCTGAAAAGATTTCTATAGATAAAGAAGAATTTGATTTTCAGTTCAATTCCCATCCTGATTATCCTTCGCTTTTGGCATTATGCGATACCTTAACGTTTTTCAATATTGACAATGCCGCATTTAAGGTTGATAAAGCGGAAATTGATTTATTGCCAAATAATTTTATTGCCAAATTAAAAAAAGGACATACCGATTTTTTGTCTTTTGTTGAGAGAAAGGAAAATAAAATTTCTTATACCAATGGTACAGAACAAAAACTTTTAGTTACAAAGCATGATTTTGTGTTGTTATGGGATGATGTTGTTTTACTTGTGGAAAACGATAAGGGTGCAGTAAAACAGAAATCCAAAAACTGGATAAACAGTTCCCTTCTGTTGCTTTCTGCACTACTTTTTGTATCCCTAATATCAATACATCTGCCCAATAAATGGTTTTTGATTTTTTATGTTTTTCCGGTTATTGGTGTCATCCTTTCCATTGCTGCCTTAAAGGAATTGTTTAATGTTAAAAACAGTTTATTGGATAATTTTTGTAATGCGTCTTCATTTACAGATTGTAACTCCGTTATAAATTCTTCCAAATGGAAGCTGTTTGAAAAAATTAGCTATAGCGACCTGAGCATAACGTTTTTCACCGTTCAGATTATAGCATTGTTTATCATGGGTCTTACAAACCGTTTTGCCGAATATTTCTATATTCAGAACATATTATTGTTGCTATCGGTTTCAATTATTTTGCTCTCTTTATACTATCAAAAATTTGTTGAGAAAAAATGGTGCCCCATTTGCTTATCAATAGTTGGAGTTTTGTTGATTGAACTAGGCTATACTTTTTATCTACATTCTTTTTTAGATTATAGTATCAATTTCTTTGGTATAATTTTATACCTGTTCACTTCAACTTTGGTGCTGTCAATTTGGTTACTTTTAAAAAATTTTCTAAAGAAGTTCAATGGCCTTAAAGAAATGGAAATTAAAGGAAATCGTTTTAAAAGAAATTATTCCATATTTAAAAGAATACTGACATCCAATGAAAAATTTGTTTTACCGGATACTCCATTAGCGTTCGGAAATGATGGTGCTCCTCTCGAAATTAGTATAGTAACAAGCCCATTTTGTGGCTACTGCCAAGAACCACATTATATGCTAAAATCCATTCTAAAAAAGTACAATGGTTATGTAAAAGTTTCTACAATATATAATGCTAATCCCAAAATTGAAATCTTTAGAAAGTTAACCACGGGCATAATTGACATAAAGTTAAGTCAAGGCGAAGAATTTTACTATCGGGCCATGGATGATTGGTATAAAACTAAAGATTCCCAAAAATTGTTGGAAAAGTTTCAAATAAATACAGACACAGCCAAAATTGAACAAATTCTAAAAACCCAACATGAATGGTGCAAACATAATAACTTCAATTTCACGCCTTGTTTGTTCGTGAATGGATATCGCTATCCAAAAGAGTATGACATTGCGGATTTACCCTTTTTTATTGATGAATTATTGGATGATACATCGTTTGGAGAAAAAAAATCTATGTTTAAAATAGTGGAAGCCGAAAAGCTATAACAGAGTAGGCATTTAATTTAATATCTTTATTATGAAAAAATTAGTTTAAATGTAATGAAAGAACATCTTACAAGAGATGAGATGCGGGGAATTAACGGGGGTGTTGAGGCCCCAAATGACTGTTTGGTGTTGACCACATGTAATTTCAATAGCCAATGCCCTAATTCATATTGTGATAGATGTATACCATCACCTTTTGGAGATGAAGCAGGTTATTGTGCCACATAATTCGCCTAATTTAAAAAATGAATAAACTTGGTATGCGAAGACAGATTGCTATCTTAGATGGCAATCTGTCTATACCTTAAATAGACCTTAATATGTTTAAAGCTAAAGAAAAAAACAGAATATGGATAACACTTATGATAACTGCTGTTTGTCTGTGTGGTTTATTAATGAACTGCACCAATCAAAAAAAAAATAACGAGTTCACTTTGCATATTAACTTTAAAGGAGAAAACGCAAAATACTTGATTTTAGTTTATAAGGATTCCAGTAATAGCAGAGTAATAGACACCTTTAAAGTCAAGGGTAGTGAATATAAAACAAATGGATATATTAAGGGAGCCACACGTGTGGGAATTTTTAATGATTTGAGAAATATTGAAGACATTGAAGACCCCAATACTTTTTCATTTTTTATAGAACCTAAAAACAATTATGTCAATCTTGTTGAAAACAAGTTTAAGGAGGCAATTGTAAAAGGGTCTAAAACTCAAAAGGAAGATGAAAAATTATTGAAAAGTGTTGATGATGTTTATTCTGACATAAATATTTTAATGCGTAAAAGAAAAGATTTAATTAAGAAAAAATATGAAGGGGGTAATGTCGAATTGATCAATGGACAAATTGAAGAAATTTCCTTAAAACAAAAAAACAATCTGAAAAAAATAAAAAATGTCTATTTTGATTTTATTGAAAGTAATCCAAATTCTGATTTAAGTGCATATTGGCTTAATTTTTATTTTAATGAAACCCAAAAAGATTCCATAGAACTTTATTTTAGCAAATTTACACCTGAAGTTAAGAACAATCTTTATGGGAATCAGATAGAAGAAAAAATAAGGGCTATAAATAGCTCAATTTCTTCAAATATAGGTGATATTGCCTATAATTTTGATCTGATTGATATTAATGACAAAAAAATAAATTTAGGTCAATTTAAGGGAAAGTATGTTTTATTGGATTTCTGGGCCAGTTGGTGTGCCCCCTGCCGGAAAGCCAACCCAAAATTGAAAAGGTTGTATATTGAATACCATCCCAAAGGATTGGAAGTGGTTGGACTTTCCAGTGATCGGGATAAAGCTTTATGGAAGGGAGCTGTTAAAAAAGATGGTATAGATATTTGGCATCAAGTGTATTCTGGCAATAATGTGTTGTTTAATAGCACAAATTACAATTTTAAAGCTATTCCTGCCTATATATTAATTAATAAAGAAGGCTATATTATTGGTCGTTACTTAAGTGCCAGTACAGAGGGCAAAGATTTTAATGATTTAGAATACAAATTGGCAGAAATATTCCTTAAATAACCGCATTCTTACAAGTGGTATTGCCTAAATTTCCTAACAACAAAAAGACCGAGGCCCAACCTGCATAAAAATCATTGCCAAATACTATAAAAAGGTTATCGTTGTTCAGCAGATTCGTAGCTTATCCGAAACTACTAGGGTAGGTAGTACCTTATTGGGTATTAGCGACGCTGTAGAAAAAATTGGCTTTCGATCACCTGGCGTAAAACTCAATTTAAAAAAACTTTCTGAAACGCCATTGCCATGTATCTTACATTGGAACAAAGTGCATTTTGTTGTTCTATATAAAATTAAAAGCACTAATGTTTCCCCCTTTGGGGGAAATGACAAAGAAAAGGCTTTATTTAAAATTTTCCGCTTTTGCTTACTTATTGTATGCTTTTTAGGGTTCTTGTTGCAAATAAAGATTTTATTTTCATATAAAACCAAAAAAAGCAGAAGCCGAAAAGCTATAACAGAGTAGGTAATAATTTAATATCTTTATTATGAAAAAAATTAATTTGAATTTAATGAAAGAACATCTTACAAGAGATGAAATGAGAGCCATTAGCGGTGGTAGTGGCTGGGGCAATGGTGTTTGCTATTGTACTAATACTGGGGAGACACATTACAATGTCAATTGTGAGAGTAACCAGTGCCCTCATTATTGCGAATATGGACCTTGGATATGTTCAGGACCAGGGTCATAATCATTAAAATTAAATAAGAGAAAGGAAGTACTTCCTTTCTCTTATTACTACTAATGAAAAAAGTATATGGGTTTATTAAAAATTAACGGTTTATTATTAGTTCTATTATTTTCTGTGGGATGTGAAAAGGCTGGGGCAAGAAAAGACACCTTTCAAAACTTGGATACTTTGCAAGATAAAAGAACGGGCACACAAAAAGTATGGATTTTTGGGAAATCTAATGACGATACATCTTTAAATACTTTAAATCTAAATGATGGTGCCGTTTTATTCTATAAAAATTATTTTTCCAAAAAGAAATTGTACGGAGATTCTTTAAGAATAGTCTTAGATTCAATAACCTCATCCAGGTTTTTAAGGATCTCCGGGTTTGGCACTTTTGGTTTTTATAGAGGACGGGTTTTTATATCACCAGGAGACACCATTATATTTGAAATAAAAAATAAAAAAATTAGTTTTCATGGAAAAAATGCAATTCTAAATAATTTTTACACCCAATTGGAAGAAAATACATCATCATATTACAGCAATCAATATAAAGGCAATATCTTGGCCTACAAAAAAGTGGTCGATTCCATTTATAAATCAAAACAAGGGTTTTTCAAGGAGTATCTAAATAAAAATAAAATTGTTTCTGAAAGTTTTAGCAATGCTGTTGAAGGAGATTTAAGACAATCCTATTTATACGAGTTAATGACTCCGAGACATATAGAAGCCAACAATTTAGGCTTGTATGGGGGTGAACCAGACGAATTTATGATGTTGATCAACAATGAGTTTGGTTATGGGGAAAATTTTTTCGATTCCAAATCTTATTTTATTGATGTAAAATTAAATGATTTTAAAGATTCAACCCTTCTAGATAACAGTCTTGCCTTTAAACTTAATATAAATCAGTTTATAAGGTATTATTTCAATTCATCAACTTCTGAACCATTTACAAAAGAGGCACTCATGGCAGAGAAAAAATTCATTGAAAAAAATTTTGAAGGTAAAATGAAAAAATACGCCATTGCTAGAATGATTCATGACTATGAAATGAAAGGATTTGGCTATAGCAAAAATAACATAAAAGAATTAAAAGCCGTGATAAAAGAATATGAAAACCAATTTACGGACCAATCCTATAAGGACGAAATGGTCAAAATCAATAAAAATTTGGATGTTTTTAATTTCAAATTACCGGACGCTGCCCTAAATATAACAAAATTAATTTCTTTAACTGGTGATACCATTACGTTAAACGACATTTTTAAGCGTTCTAACAAACGTGTAAGGGTGATAAATTTTTGGGCCAGTTGGTGTCCTCCCTGTATTGACGAGATAAGAAAGGGTAAAGATTTCAAGGACAAACTCATCGTTGAAAAGGATGTGGAATGGATTTATTTATCAATTGATGAAGACAAAGAAAAATGGCTAAAAACTTCTCATCAATTAAGTGAATTCCTTAACGTTAGAAATCAATATTTAATTTTAGGAGGCAAGAACACATCATTAGGTGATGCCTTGAAAGTTAATTGGATACCTAGATATGTAATCTTTAATACTAAAAATGAAATAGTATTAGAAAATGCCCCACGACCATCAGATACCTTAATGTATAAAAAAATCATTGATGAAATTAGTTTAAGAGAGTAATAAATTCAGTTTGAAAAAGATCATTTTAATAAATTGTTATTTCGGTAAATTCCCATGGTATTTTAACTTATTTCTAAAATCCTGTAGCTATAACATAACAGTTGATTTTATTATCTTTTCAGACAACAAAACTGCTTACAGTCTTCCAAAAAATGTTAAAATAATCCCATTTACAATTGAAGCCTTTAACCAATTGGCAACACAGAAATTGGTGCTTGGGATTTCGGTTAAAAGTGCCTATAAATTGTGTGATTTTAAGCCGGCTTATGGAGTCATTTTTCAGGAGTATATAAAAGGTTATGATTTCTGGGGCATGACAGATATTGACATCATCTTTGGAAGGATACGTGAGTTCATGACCCATAAGCTTTTGGAAACGTATGATGTTATATCCGTCCGAAACGATTACCCAACCGGGTCATTTATGTTGTTTAAAAATGACCAAACTGCAAATAACCTATTCAAAAAAAGCAAGGATTATAAAAAAGTCTTTTTATCCGATACGCATTATTGCTTTGATGAATGCAACTTTAAACATTATTTTTTACAGGAAGGAGGCGATATTTTTGATATTGATTGTGAAATAGAAACCATGCACCATGTAATCAAAAAAGCTCAAATTGGAGGCAATCTAAAAGCACATTTTGACTTTTTAGTCATTGAGGGTCTTCCGGGTCAATTAAAATGGGAAAAAGGATTCCTTTCATTCAAAAATGAATTTGAAGTTCTACTGCACCATTTAATATTGTATAAAACCAACAAGTACACCAGAAAGGTCGAGCTGAAAACCGTTCCGGATACATTCTATATTGATAAATATCTGATCAGACAAAACGAGTTGACCTCAATTAAAGGTTTTTTTTCAAATCTTTTTTATAATAAAATGCTACCATCATTTTATAAATTATTCTTTAAAGTTGATTACTATTTTTCTATAAAGTTTAATGTCCATGTAAAAAATATAAAAAGTAAAATATTTTCCCTTAATGGTTTACAAATGGAGATTTTAAAGAATTCTGATAATGAAAATTTTATTTCAGTACCTAGATCAAAATTTAAAGGAAAAATTATTAAATCGATATTTGATGGAAATTGTTTTTTTATTGCGCATTCTCCCTTAACTAAATATTGCTACACGGAAGAATTGAATCAACTTAAGCAATACCGTTTAAATGGAAACACCCAAACATTCAAATAATCATGAAGTATGGCCTTTAAAAAAAGTGTTTTTCCATTCTATAAGCAAACCGAATCAAAAGACTGTGGCCCAACCTGCATAAAAATCATTGCCAAATACTATAAAAAGGTTATCGCTGTTCAGCAGATTCGTAGCTTATCCGAAACTACTAGGGTAGGTAGTACCTTATTGGGTATTAGCGACGCTGCAGAAAAAATTGGCTTTCGATCACTCGGCGTAAAACTCAATTTAAAAAAACTTTCGGAAACACCCTTGCCATGTATCTTACATTGGAACAAAGTGCATTTTGTGGTGTTGTATAAAATTAAGGTTTCGACTTCGCTCAGCCACCAAAGTGTATTCTATATATCTGACCCTGCCCATGGGTTGCTGACCTATACAAAAAAAGAATTTTTAAAATCTTGGATCGGCAACAATGCAGATGAAAACACCGAAGAAGGAATCGCATTGTTATTGGAACCAACACCCAAATTCTATGATACTAATTTTGACGACCAAAAAAAGGCCTTTGGTTTTCAATTCCTGTTCAAATACCTCTTCAAATACAAACAATTCCTCTGGCAATTGGCCATTGGGTTGCTTGCGGCCAGTTTGTTGCAGCTCATAGTTCCATTTTTGACCCAAAGTGTCGTTGATGTTGGGATCAAAAATCAGGACGTTCATTTTATCTACCTCATCCTCTTTGCACAATTGGCACTGTTCATTGGCAGGACCTCCATTGAGGTCATACGCAGTTGGATCTTGTTGCACTTGAGCACACATATCAACATCTCCTTGGTCTCGGACTTTTTTATCAAGCTCATGGACCTTCCCATTGCTTTTTTTGATACCCGTATGACAGGTGATATCTTGCAGCGCATCAATGACCACAGACGTATCGAGCGTATTTTGACGACCTCATCATTAAACGTACTGTTTTCCATGGTAAACCTTATAGTGTTTAGCATGGTCCTCCTATACTACAACCTTACAATATTCGGTATTTTCATTATGGGCAGTCTATTTTATTTTGTTTGGATTGCCGTCTTTTTAAAGAAACGAAAGGATCTAGATTACAAGCGATTCTCTAGGGTCAGTCAGGAACAAAGTAAGGTCATTGAACTTATCAATGGCATGCAGGAAATAAAACTGCACAATGCCGAAAAACAAAAGCGTTGGGGTTGGGAGTTTTTGCAGGCAAGGTTGTTCAAAATATCAATGGAGGGCCTGGCATTGGAGCAGTACCAAAGTGTTGGTTCGGGTTTTATCAATGAGGTCAAGAATATCTTTATTACAGTACTGTCCGCAAAACTGGTCATTGATGGCGACATCACCTTGGGGATGATGCTGGCCATAAGTTATATTGTTGGTCAATTAAATTCTCCCATAGCACAGCTTATCAATTTTATTCGAGAACTGCAGGATGCTAAAATTTCTCTCGATCGTTTGTCAGAAATTCACAACAGGGAAGATGAGGAACCTGACAATGTTGATAAGATCATGGATATAGGGGACTGTAAAGACCTAGTTGTTTCGGACCTGTGGTTCCGTTACGTTGGTTCAGACCAGATGGTGTTACAAAATTTGGAAATAACGATCCCGGCCAATAAAATAACGGCAATTGTAGGGGTAAGCGGCAGTGGGAAGACCACGTTAATGAAACTTCTTTTAAATTTTTATCGCCCTGTAAAGGGCCAGATCAATCTTGGTAACTATAATATGACCAATATTTCACAAAAGGCATGGAGAAAAGAATGCGGTGTCGTTATGCAGGAAGGCTATGTCTTTAATGACACCATAGCAAATAATATCGCCGTGGGATCAGATCATATTGATAAAAAGAGGCTGGAGAAAGCGGTTACCATTGCCAATATCAAAGATTTTATCGAATCATTACCTCTTTCATATAACACAACAATAGGTATGGAAGGTGTTGGGTTAAGTACCGGTCAAAAACAAAGACTGTTTATTGCCCGGGCAGTTTATAAAAACCCTAATTATTTGTTTTTCGATGAGGCAACCAATGCCCTGGATGCCAGTAATGAAAAGATCATTATGGAAAACCTTAACCAGTTCTTTATCAACAAAACCGTGGTTATAATAGCGCATAGGTTAAGCACGGTAAAAAATGCCGATCAGATTGTCGTTATTGATAAGGGCAAGATTGTTGAAGTGGGCAACCATAAACAGCTGATAAAACTAAAAGGCGATTATTTCAATTTGGTAAAAAATCAGTTGGAGCTGGGAAATTAATGTTAAAGCAATTGTAAATATGTCAGAAACCAATAAAAAGCTATTGAAAAATATAGAGCTAAGGAGCGAGGAGGTTCTGGAAATATTGACCAAGGTACCCCATTGGATGATTCGATGGGGCAATGTGCTGTTTTTAGTCCTGATTTTGCTTTTGCTCTTTCTTTCATGGTTTATCAAGTATCCTGATATCATACTATCGGAAGCCATTATCACAACGCAAATCCCGCCACAAAAGGAATATGCTAAAACCACTGGTAAATTGGATGCGATTTTGGTAAAGGACAATCAAGTTGTCACACAAGACCAGCCATTGGCAATAATTGAGAATACGGCCAATTATAGTGATGTTTTTAAGTTAAAGGCTGTTATTGATACTATTAAAATCAATAATAAAACCTTTTACTTTCCATTGAATAGTTTACCACTTTTATTCTTGGGGGATATTGAATCAAGTTATGCATTGTTTGAAAACAATTATATTCAGTACAAACTTAATAAAGAGCTGCAGCCTTTTACAATCGAAGAATTGGCAAACAAAAACTCTCTGTTTGAGCTAAATAGAAGATTAAACAGTCTGCAATCCCAAAGAGACCTTAACAGGTCGGAGCTAGAGTTTAAACAGAACGAACTGGATAGAAATAAGATTCTTTTTGAAAAAGGGATAATATCGGCACAAGAATTTGAATACAAGCAAGGCGAATATGTACAAGCCGAAAGAAACTTCAAAAATTTTGAATCCACTATATCACAAATAAGGGAAAATATAAGCAATGCGCATAAAAGCTCAAAAGGCACCGAAATAAATAAAGTAAAGGAAGAAATGGTATTGCTAAAAAATGTCATGCAATCGTTCAACCAACTTAAAAAGGCCATTAAAGATTGGGAATATCAATATGTTCTTCAGTCCAATGTCAATGGCAATGTGTCTTTTTTAAATTATTGGAACATCAATCAGACGGTCAATTCAGGTGATTTGGTGTTTACCATTATTCCGAGCGGGAATTCATCATTCATAGCAAAATTAAAGACCCCTGCCCAAAATTCGGGAAAAATCAAAGTTGGCCAACGTGTCAACATCAAACTGGAAAATTATCCAGATACCGAATTTGGTGTGTTGAATGGAACGATTAAAACGATTTCATTAATTCCCGATATGGTTGGTCTTTATCTACTTGATGCTGAACTTCCCAAAAAACTCATCACTTCTTACAACAAGGAGATAGAATTTAAACAGGAAATGCGAGGCTCTGCTGAAATCATTACGGAAGACTTGAGGCTAATAGAACGGTTTTTTTATCAATTTAAAGAAGTTTTTAAAAGATAAATTTATTCTTATTATTATCTTAGCACCATGCTATCTAAAAAAACAAAATACGGAATCAAAGCACTTTGCTATATTGCCAGAGTGAAAGGTGATACGCCTGTTCAGGTAGGAGAAATTGCAAAAAGTGAACAAATTCCTCAAAAATTTTTAGAAAGCATTTTACTTTCACTGAGAAAAGCCGGGTTTTTAGGGTCTAAAAAGGGAAAACACGGTGGTTATTATTTAAGAAAGTTGCCATCCGAAATCATTATGGCAGATGTTATGCGTGTTTTAGAAGGGCCCATTGCTATGCTGCCATGTGTGAGTTTAAATTTTTATGAAAAATGTGATGACTGCCCAAATGAGCATGCCTGCAGTGTACATAAACTCATGATTCAGGTAAGGGATAATACCTTAAATGTATTAAGAAATAATACCTTAGAAGATTTATCTTGTAAAAAATAGGTTAGAATATCTTAGAAAACACTCCTTTTTTTAAACGTTTTATTGCCTATTAGTACAAATTATTTCAGATTCCTTAAAATTTCATAATAATTTACGGAATCTAATTAAAAATATTATTTTTGTATTTCCTATTAAATCGATAGGAATTATATAAATCAATTTAAAATGATTACACAGGTGTTAACAGATTCGATACAAAAGGAGAAATCTACCTACAAAGAAGATGTCGTTAAAGAAAAACCATTTAGAAGTGTTGCAAAATCTATAAGTTGGAGAATAGTAGGGACTTTAGATACGATTTTAATTTCTTGGTTGATAACAGGTAAATTAGAATTGGCATTTTCAATTGGCTCCATAGAATTGGTAACCAAAATGGTGTTATACTTTTTCCATGAACGTATTTGGAATTCAATTAAATGGGGAAAATAAATAAAAGTAGTATGATAACTCAAGACCAAATAAATGAATTAAATAGTCTTTTTAAAGAAGCAAAGCCTTCTGAAATTATTAAAAAGGCCTTTGAAATTAGTAATCAAGCTGTTGTTACAACTAATTTCAGACCTTACGAAGCCGCTATTTTATTCGCTGTAAATTCT
>PFKE01000087.1 GCA_002784145.1 Flavobacteriaceae bacterium CG_4_10_14_3_um_filter_33_47
ATTAAAAAAACTTTTGAAAAAATAGAACAAGCCCACGTCGTTATTTATTTGTTTGATAGCACGCAGTTTAAAGCTCACAGTTCAGAATTTAAAGTAGAGCTAGAAAAAATCAAAAACAAATACCCTCAAAAACCTCTTATTGTCATTGCAAATAAAATAGATCAAATTGATGATTCACAAATTGCAGTTATGCAAAATGAGATTCCAGAAATTCGGTTATTATCTGCAAAAACAGGTTTTGGAGTAGAACAATTAACCAACACACTTCTAAATTTAATTAATACTGGTGCATTGCGAAATAACGAAACGATTGTTACCAATTCAAGACATTACGATTCGCTTTTAAAAGCTTTTGAAGAAATTCAAAAGGTAAAATATGGTTTAGAATCCGGTCTTTCAGGTGATTTATTGGCCATTGATATTCGACAGGCTTTATATCATTTCGGAGAGATTACAGGCGAAATTACTAATGATGATTTGTTGGGAAACATTTTTGCTAATTTCTGTATCGGGAAGTAACTATCTTTCTTTTTATTGTTAACTATCTGTTTTTCTTTACTTTATACGTTTTTATCTTCCTTTATTTGTTGCTTATTTACTCTTTTTTTGCTTAAATTTTTTGTATATCTGTTGCCTTAAATACGTATTTGTTGCCCAAATCCGTTGGTAGTGAGATTGGCGAAATGATGCACCATATTACTCCACGTTGCACCATAACGCTACATAAAGCATCATTTATGAGCAGTAATTTATACATCCCAAAAACCTGTAAACATTGCGGTAAGGCCTTTACAGCACGTACAACTGTAACTAAATATTGCAGTGATATGTGTGCTAAAAGAGAATATAAAGCACGTAAACGCAATGAAAAAGTACAAGCTACACTTGTATAGAAACTATTCAACAGAAAAAGGAAATAGTTAATCAGTATAATCTAGATGCAATAAATAACAAGGATTTTTTAAGCGTTACTGAAGCTTCTCAATTAATTGGTGTAAGTAGATGGATCATACAAAGAATGATACAACAAGGACGTTTAAAAGCAGTTCCTTTTGGTAGAAAACATATAGTTGCTCGTTGGCAAATTGAAAACCTTTTTAATTGATTTAGTATGAAAGTCACTTTAAGACAGCGCAAAAAGAATGATAATATTAGTTTGTATTTAGACTACTATGATAAGGGTAAAAGAAAAAACGAGTATTTAAGGTTATATCTAACCGCCGCTGAACAGATTTGACACAACAATAACAAGTTGGAAAGGGTTTAACTTTCTCGCTTTTATTGCAATTGGACTGAAGAAATTTTATAAACTTAAAAAGTCAAGATGACTTCAAACATAACATTTACCTGTAGTCTTTAATTTTAAAGTAAGTACGCTGCAATCTTATTAAAATAGAAAAAGGAAATACATCGTAATGCGCTTCCTTTTTCCTCCATAACATTGAGTCTTTTACTTTATGTAAAACCTTAATATTACAATACAAATTAACCATTTTAATTTGAATTAAAACATGATTTTTGTCATTAAAAAATGATATTATTTTATATACCTTATAGGATTAAATAAAACGTTATTAAAACCATACAAATGGAAAGTGTTTTTTTAAACAAATTAAATGTTCTTGAAAAATCAGGAAATTTTAAAAATGATTCAAACCAAATAATTCATGCCTACGACCTTTATTCCAATCAATACATAAAGGCGAGTGATGAACAAAAAAAATGGATGGATAAAAATTCTGATTATATTCTAAATAAAATCAGAACGTTAGAGAAAAAGTATTAATAAAATAACCTTAATTTAAATAAAATCCATAGTGCCATTAAATGGCATTATGGATTTTTTAATTTTAAAAATCCTGTATTACTCCAAAATTAGTTTGCAATAAAGCATATTAAACATCTGAAAGTCAAAAAAAATAAGTTTAATAAAGGATAAATTTTTATAAACTATATTTATCTTTAATTGTCATTATTGATTTTTAAGAATATAATTTTCTAAAAACAAAACAATGTTTTTATTGCCCTGTTTTTTTTATGTTGAAAAGTATACTCTAGGTAGTAAAATTATCTTAGGAATATTCTTTGCAATACTCATATTCATGTTATTGCACTTTGCTTTAAAACTGCTTGAAATGGGTTATGTTTTAAAATATAAAAAACCATATTTTGTACATTTTTATTTCTTTTTAAGAAAACTCAACCCACATCAAAATACGGTACTAAAAAATCAATTTAAGTTTTATAATAAACTTCAAGAAAAAGACAAACAATATTTTGAACATAGAGTGGCTTCTTTTATCAATGATAAAGATTTTATTGGTAGAGATGGCATTGAAATAACCGATGAAATGAAGGTTTTAATAGCTTCTACCGCAGTCATGCTAACCTTTGGATTTAGAGATTATTATATTGGATTAATGAATAAAATTGTAGTGTATCCTGAAAAGTTTTATTCAAAAATTAAAAATGAATATCACAAAGGTGAATTTAACCCAAAATTAAAAGCTCTAGTCATTTCATGGGCAGATTTTAAACAAGGTTATCACATCACTCAAGATAATATCAATTTAGGGATTCACGAATTTGTGCATGCCATTCATTTAAACAGTTTAAACGAAAGAGATATTAGTGCTACTATTTTTAGCGATTCATTTAAAGAATTAACAGAGTTACTTTATAAAAACAAGATGATTAGAGATGAATTATTAAATTCGCAATATATAAGAAAATATGCGTTTACTAATCAGTTTGAATTTTTAGCAGTCATTATTGAAAATTTCATTGAAACACCTCAAGAATTTAAATTACAGTTTCCTGAAGTTTATGTTAAAATAAAGCAGATGCTTAATTTTAATTTTGCTGGATATTAACAGAAAAAATAAACTATTCGGTTTCTACCAATTTACCGTTTTTATATTTACCTAAAATGATGACGTCTTTGCTTCTTTCATACTCTTTAGCAGCACGATGCATTTGATCACTATTGTCTCTTCTAATTTTTACACCGCTATTTGAATTTCTATTTCTAATTTCAATATAGTATCCATCTCTAAGTTCTGCGGGTTTAGTTGCAGGTCTTCCCATAATTTTAATTTTTTTTTTTGAAGATTAAATAACCTTAATGTTATGTAATCTTAATTTTATTTTTTTATAAAACTTCAATCGAAGTTATGCAATGTAATTAAAAAGCGATATAAACTTAAATTAATTACATATTATTTCGCTATTCCCATATAACGGTAATCAATAAATTTAAAATTATTGATTAAAGCTAAGGCTAAACTAACGCAGTAGGAAATACTTTATTGGGTTTTTAACGTAATTTTAGGAATTGGCGGTAATTCGCAATTCTTTAATAGTATCGATAGGTTCAGGGCTTTTAAAAACAAAACTTCCAGCGACTAATACATCAGCTCCAGTATTGATAAGTTTTTTGGCATTTAAACTTGTGACCCCACCATCAATTTCTATAAGCGTTGATGCGCCTTTTTTAATAATTAATTCTTTGAGTTGGCTAACTTTGTTATAGGTGTTTTCAATAAAACTCTGTCCGCCAAAACCTGGATTAACACTCATAACACAAACTAAATCAATGTCATTGATGGTGTCTTCTAAAACATTAACATTGGTATGTGGGTTTAAGGCAACTCCAGCTTTCATGCCTTCGGCTTTAATAGCTTGTAACGTTCTGTGCAAATGGGTGCAGGCTTCGTAATGTACCGTTAATATATTACTGCCTAAATCAGCAAAGGTTTTGATGTATCGGTCAGGTTCAACGATCATTAAATGAACATCAATGGTTTTAGTAGCATGTTGAGTGATGGCTTTCAAAACAGGCATACCAAATGAAATGTTGGGCACAAAAACGCCATCCATAATATCAATATGAAACCAATCGGCATCGCTTTCATTGACCATTTCAATATCTCGTTGAAGATTGCCAAAATCTGCGGCTAAGATTGAAGGGGCTATAAGTTTTGAACTCATTGTTTTAATTTACATTTGTTTGGCAAAAATAGTATAAAAAAACAAACCCTCGGTAATCAGCCGAGGGTTCTTTCATCAATCAAAAAACGAACAGTTATGTGTAACTGTTTGTAGCGGTAATTTAGTCGTAAAAAATTTGCTAACCTAAATATGTTTTTAAAATTTTACTTCTAGAAGTATGTTTTAATCGTCTTATCGCTTTTTCTTTAATTTGACGAACACGTTCACGAGTTAAATCAAATGTTTCGCCAATTTCTTCTAAAGTCATTGGGTGTTGGTTTCCTAAACCAAAGTAAAGACGAATCACATCAGCTTCACGAGGCGTTAGAGTTTCTAAAGCTCTTTCAATCTCAGTTCGCAAAGATTCATGTAACAATTCTCTGTCTGGGTTTGGAGATTCGCCACTGTTTAAAACGTCATATAAGTTTGAATCTTCTCCTTCAACTAAAGGAGCATCCATACTTACGTGACGACCAGAATTTTTCATGGACTCCTTAACATCGTTAATGGTCATATCCAACTCTTTAGCAATTTCTTCAGCACTTGGCGGACGCTCATGACTTTGCTCTAAAAAGGCAAATGTTTTATTAATTTTATTAATAGAACCAATTTTGTTTAAAGGCAAACGTACAATACGAGATTGCTCAGCTAATGCTTGTAAGATAGATTGACGAATCCACCAAACAGCATACGATATAAATTTAAAACCACGGGTTTCATCAAAACGTTGAGCCGCTTTAATGAGGCCTAAATTACCTTCATTAATTAAATCGGGTAATGTTAAACCTTGGTTTTGATATTGCTTAGCTACCGATACTACGAAACGTAAATTAGCCTTAGTCAACTTTTCTAAAGCAGCTTGATCGCCAGCTTTTATACGTTGTGCTAATTCTACTTCTTCGTCTGCGGTAATTAAGTCAACTTTTCCAATTTCTTGTAGATATTTGTCTAACGAAGCGGTTTCTCTATTGGTAACCTGTTTCGTAATTTTAAGTTGTCTCATTTAAGGTTCTCCTGTAATTTTTTAAGTGAATTTTCTTTACTATGTGGTTATACGTAGTAAAGCTTGTTTTTGTTACAAGAAATTAGATTTTAATTAATTTTTTATTATTTAAATTAAGCTCATCCATCATGTCATTGGTGAATTTGTAATGACCTTTGGTTGTAATTATTCTGAATTTATATGATTTTAAATTACTTAAAGCATTTAAAAATAACCATTTAGATTTTAATAATTTTGGTTTTTCAGATTTTAAACTTAATTCAAAATAATGTTTTTGTCCTTCTTTCTCAGCAACTATATCGGGTGTAATATTTACATCACTACCTACTTTACTAAAAGATTTAGGAGTTTCGTAACCTTCGGTGTCTGCTTTAATGTTTTCATAACCTCTTTGTTCAAGATAGGAAAGAGAGTCGTTTAAAATGTCTGAATATTTTTCTTTGTCTTTATTAATCATAACTGTAATATAATGAAAATGAGTAGAAAAGCAAGTTTTTAACAGAGTTTAACAGGTTTGTTTTAATTGGGCATTACCTTTATAAGCTTTTTTTTAGCTTATAAAGGTCACGCTTTCGCAAGTCGCTCTCTGCGAGGAGCTCCAACAGTTGCTCAATCGTTAATGCAGAATAAAAATTAGTAGTATTAAGGAAAACTCAAACCAATCCCATGCTTTTGGCTTCTTTTAACGAATTAAATGGGGTCTCATTATCAATATTTAAAAGAGATGTTAATTTTAATTTTCTAACCTCGATAGCTCTAGTGGATAATGGAATGTGTTTTGAAAGATTTTTGGTTTTTTCTCCCATGGACAGATGGTATAAAATCTGCCTGTCAAAATCATCTATGGTTATACTGTTTTTAATGGGCATGTTAGTATATCCTTTAATAGCTTTACTATAATATTTTTTCCCTTTTAAAACATCCACAGTGGCATTTTTTAAATCTGTAGGGCCAATATTGTATATTCCCACTGAACTCCGGTCTTTAGCTTATACAGTAGTGCATTGACAATCTCGTAAAGAGGTACTTTGGGCTTAAAACCTCTTTTTGTTTCTGGTAAATATGGTACAATTTCTAATTCTATCATATCTTTGCTAAGTACTTGGTACACGGGGTTGTGGTTTTTATGTTTCGCAACACAAATTTCTGCAACCCTTTCTTTATTATAAAAAAAAGTCAAGATGACTTCTATTTATACTCAATTGATATGAAATGAAATCAAAAAAAAATAACTATCTGTTTCCAGATTCAACATCTAAAATCCCTTATTATTAGTTTTATATTTTAGGCTTATTGTTACCATTTTTATAAATAAACCTGTTTTTAAAATCCCAATTTTTAGGATTAACTTTTTCACCCGTAGAATAGACAAATTTTTTATTTTCATCTATAAAATAACATGAGAATAAAATTAATGTTTCTTTATTTGACTTTGATCCTTTTAAATTAAATGCGTAAGTCATTCGATTCATGGAGTGTTGGAACCTTTTGGTATTTAATCAAAAAAAGGAGATGCTTGAAAATTCTAATCATCCCCTTATCTTTTAATTAGTAACGAAACCATTTTTTTAATGCTCAATTCTTAGAGCCAATAAAAACTTTTTAGACGTTTCCTCTTTCTATCAGTAAATTTTTTAAAAAAAATTATTCATCCACAACGGTGTTGTCATCGTCATGTAATTGCATCATTAAACCTTTAAAATCTCCATAAACTTGTTGGTATAAAATTTTACCATCAGCATCAAAATCAAAAGATTCATAAAGTTTTATGTTACCGGACTTAGATTCTGTTGAATCTGTTGCAGAAAGGGTAACCTGCCAAGTACTATAATGTCTTACAGAGCCATCGGGCATTTTTGTATCTGGATTAACTCCTGGCAACAACACTGGAGTGTTCAGGATTTTAAAATCATAATACTCCCACATCTTTTTATCATTAGCTATTATATCGTCTAATGTTAAAGAATCTTTTTCTGTGCCTACACCAGTTTCGAGCATGATAAAATCTTTAGAGTACATGGAGTAATCCATAGATTCATTTTGCCAACTTTCAATGTTTAATAGAACTGTTTTAGAATTTTTTTCAAACGCTTCTTGTGCAGAATTGTCTACTTTTTCTTGGCAACCTATAAAAAGGATTGCAAAAAGTAAGGTGGAAATGATTTTTTTCATAATGTTGATTTTAGTTGTTATGCCTTAAAGTTAATAAAAAAAATTAAACTTAACAGAACTTACTGAAAATCAATACTATTATAAGAAATGATAAAAAAAATAAGAAGGATATTTTAGCCTATTTTAAGCTTTTTAACGTCTTTTTCTTGTTTCTTTTGTTCAAGTTTTTCTAATTCTAATCTTATTTCTTCGCTACGTTTATTTAATTGAGCCATTTTTTCTTCTCTTTCCTTTTGCTTCATAGCCATTTGCTCAACTCTTAATTGCTCTCTTTTAATTTCTAGTTTTTTTATCTTTTTTTCACGAATTTTCTCTAAAGCAACCGTGGCATATGCATAGCCATACATGCTTAAAAACAATAAACCAATGATACCTAAAATGATGTAGCCGTTTTCCATAAGGGATTTAATTAATTAAAATGCTAAAAATTTAATTCTTTGACAATTTAAAAGTAATTATATAAGAATTTGTAATTTTTATATAAAAGTATATAAATTGATGCTTCACAAAAAAATTAATAGTTAAAGAACTCAAAAAATAGTTAAAATATAAAATAACAAACAAAAACCTCTGTTTATTGTAAAAACAGAGGTTTTGATATTGGTTAAGTTGAATTATTTCTGACCCTAAAAAGTACTATTTAGTCTCCACTCATTTGAGGGTTATACACCCAAATCTCATCCCAGGTGTTTTTAAAAGTTGCTTGATATAAATCCTGTTGGTTTTGCCATGAGTTTTCGCCATTTACTTTATTGAAGTTTTCAACCCAATTTACATCCCTTTCAAAATCGGTCCAATTTGGACTAAAAGAAAACGTGGCAATATGACGGCCTAGATTTCCTTGTCTGAACTCGTTGTAATAAACTCCCCAAGGGTTAACACCATCTAAAGCTTTAACCGTTTTACTTATTCTTTCGAAGAAAGTATTTACGCCGGGCGCAGGCCCATCAATAACTTCATAATATCTTATAAAAGAAATTGGAAATTGCGACATTTTGGTCATCATATCTGTATTATTCAGCTTTTTATCAGCAGTCCAATACTCAATAGTTTGAACCTTTTTTATATACGGCATAACGTTATCTCTCCAATCGGCATCATGTCCGCCTTCTCCCGGACGCACATCATTATGTTTGAACATCATTGGCCCCATTTCCCAAATAATATTGCCAGAATTTGGTCCTGAAACAATATTGTAAACAGTAGCTTTAGTTGGCCCTTCTTTGTGATAGGTTGCATTATGTTTTCTCATGTTTTCTTGCAAAACTTTAAGTTTTGTATTGTCAGGAGTTAACATAATATCTTCCCACATTTTATAATCTTTGGAATCATCTTGGGCTTTAACAGTTAACATGTTGCCAAATACTATGGCAACCATAAACACTAATAACATTGGTCTTTTAATCATAATTAAAATTATTGGTTGGTTAATTTACCATATAACGATTATATGGTTTAAGCTAAAAAAATAAATCAGGGATTCTTAGAATATAATAAACAAATAAGAAAACTTGCCTGTTTAAGATAGAGGGTCATGATTTGGAGACAATCAAATATAAGAATTAATTCATTAACTTTTTAAAAATGTGTATTTTAGAAAAAGTTTTCTAATAATAAAAGAGGCTGTCTAGATTTTTCAGACAGCCTCTTTTATTTTTTGGAGAAGTGTTTTGGAGAGGTTTTTCAAATACTCAACACTCAAGGACATGAAAAAACTTTTTAGGCAGCTTTTTTATTTTTTATTAACTTTTAATCCTTTTTGCTTCCATTGATCAATACCGCCCAAAAGATTATAGACCTTAACAAATCCGATAGCTTCAAGTTTTTCAGAACCGTTACTACTTCGTCTTCCACTTTTGCAGTATAAAATAATGGGTTTTTTCTTATCCAGTTTTCTTATCTCTTCTTCAAAAGTAGGTGAATAGTAATCTATGTTTACTGCATCGCCAATAAATCCTGCTTTAAACTCTTGTGGTGTTCTTACGTCTACCAACTGAATGTCTTTGGATTTTAAAAGTAATTGCATTTCTTCAACTGAAATGTTATTTATTTTATCATCTGACTGTCCTTTGCAATTAAATACAAAGCAGGAAAGGACGATACTTAAAAGAACTAACAGGTGTTTCATTTTTTAAAATCTTTAATTATTCCACGTCTCCATCCCATTGCAACATGCCTCCAATGAGGTTGTACGCATTTTGAAAACCCAGCTGTTTCATCATTTTACAGGCTTGCCCACTTCTGTTTCCGGATCTGCAATACACATAATAATTTTTACTTTTATCAAGCGTTTCCAGTTCCTCTATAAATGCTTGTCCTTTATAAAAATCGATATGAATTGAATTTGGTATTTTACCTTGAAAAACTTCATCACCTGTCCTAACATCCAAAATAACAGCATTGTTATCATTTTCAAGTAGTTCAACCCATTCTTCTTGTGTTAAATCTTCCATTTTAATACATTTAAGGCACAAAAATAAGACTTATAAATTACTTATTACAAAAAATTGGTTAAGGTTTTTTTGTCATCTTATACCTTAATAGTACAACCTATGGCTTTTGTTTCTTGTAGCTTTACTGGATGACCACTCAACAAAGCATTTACAGCGTTTTCAACATATTTTGTATTGACTGCATTCGCATCTTTATAATTATCATCAATGGCCCCTATATATTTTACAACAGGTCCTTGTTTTGTGTTTTGTAAAACAAACATATGTGGTGTTTTGGTAGCTCCAAACTTAGGATAAACTTGTTGACCTTCATCTACTAAATATGGAAATGTAAAGCCTTTTTCTAGCGCTCTTTGCTGCATACTTTTATAACTATCACCTGGCTGAACTTTAGGATTGTTGGGGTTGATGGCAATAACCGGATAACCTTTTGATGCGTACTTTTCATTTAGTGCCATAATTCTGTCTTCATAGGCTATTGAAAACGGACAGGTATTGCATGTAAAGGTGATGATAAACCCTTTTACATCTTTATAATCTGAAAGCGACACCATATTACCATCAATGTTTTTCAACTCAAAATCAGCTACAACATCTCCAATTTGGTAACCACTCCTTTCTTTGACATTATTAAGCGTAAAATCACTCATAAATGTTAACATCATTATTGATAATAAGACAGGTGTTTTCATAACTTTTTATTTTAAAAATTTAATGATTTCATGTTCTAAAGCTTTATAATTAAATGATTGCTCAAAAAATTTAGAGTTATCATTTTTGTATATTAAGGTTGCAGGAATGGAGCCAGACCAATCTTTGCTTATTTGGGGAATCCAAGCATTCATATCCACATCATCTAAAGCCACAACTTTAGATTTTATATTGTTTTTAATAATAAAGGGCTTCAGTTTTGAATCGTATAAATGTGGAAAATCTAAACTTACTAATAAGACTTTAACATTTTTATCGGCATATTCTGTGTGCACTTTTTCAAAAAAAGGTAATTCCTTCACACAAGGCGCACACCAGGTAGCCCAAAAATTAATCACATAAACAGTATCGTCTGTTCTATTCAAATATTTTTTAAATCTATTAAAATCATAAACTTCAAGTTCTACCGTTTCAATTTTATTGGGTAAAACTTCGGATGGCAGAATGGGTTGATTTTCTGAATTATTTGAATATTTTTTTTCTTTACAGCTTACGGAAAAAAGCAATAATAGAACCCATAATATATATTTCATTAGCTTCAAATGATTTGGCTATTAGCATTTCATCTAGCTAAAATTAAATATTACTACTTCAAATACCGTGTGTTTAACATATTTTTAATTAAAAATTCTTTTAAAGTTTTGTTTAATACTATTGTCTTTTCTATATTTGAACAAAATAAAAAATACGTGAACACAATATTAAATAATACTTGGTGGTGGAGCTTTAAGAAACAAGATTTCGTGAAGTAGTCACTTAGTATATTTAAACTAAAAATATCACCAAGGCTTGTCATTCACGACAAGCCTTTTTTAATGAACAAAATGAAAACATTTAATTTATACACGCATTACAAAAAAATTCTGGCAGACACCATAACCCCTGTTAGTATTTACCTTAAAATTAGAGATAATTACCCTAATAGCATTCTTCTTGAAAGTAGTGATTATCACGCTAACGACAATAGTTTTTCTTATATCTGTTTTAATCCTATTGCCTCTATAAAAGTAGAAAATGACATCATTACACAAACGTTTCCTGATGGTAGTTCATCCAATTTACAAATTTCAGAAACCACAGATGTAACGGAAGAAATTCATCAATTTACAAAACGCTTCAAGGTTAATTCTGAAACTGAATTTAAATTTATTAATAATGGCATATTTGGTTATATAGCCTATGATGCCGTGAGATATTTTGAAGATATACACATTTCAAAAAAAGAAAATTCAGTAAATATACCTGATATATTTTACGCTGTTTATCAAAATATCATCGCCATTAATCACTTTAAAAATGAAGCCTATATTTTTGCACATTGCTATAAAAGTGATAGTAATATCGATGCTATTTTTCAACTCATTAAAGCACGTAATTTTGCTTCATATAATTTCATGCCTAAAGGTGAAATCTCATCAAATTTAACAGATAATGATTATAAGAATCATGTAGAATTGGCAAAAAAACATTGCGGCCGTGGTGATGTTTTTCAGCTTGTTTTATCTAAAAGTTTTACACAAGAATTTAAAGGTGATGAGTTTAATGTATACCGTGCTTTAAGAAGTATTAATCCTTCGCCGTATTTGTTTTATTTTGATTATGGGAATTTTAAAATTTTTGGAAGCTCGCCCGAAGCACAACTGATTGTTAGCAACGGAAAGGCAGAAATACATCCTATTGCAGGAACCTTTAAACGAACGGGTAACGATTTACAAGACGCCGAATTGGCTAAACAATTAAAAATTGATGATAAAGAAAATGCAGAGCACGTCATGCTGGTTGATTTGGCTAGGAACGACCTCAGCAGAAACGGAAGTCATGTAACGGTTGACACCTATCGAGAAGTTCAGTTTTTTTCTCATGTCATTCATTTAGTCAGTAAAGTAACTGGACATAAACATGAAAAAGTCTCCACCATGCAAGTGGTTGCTGACACATTTCCTGCAGGAACTTTAAGTGGCGCACCAAAACACAGAGCCATGCAACTTATTGAACAATACGAAAAAACAAGTCGTTCATTTTATGGTGGCGCTATTGGATTTATGGATTTTGAAGGCAACTTTAACCATGCTATCATGATAAGAACCTTTTTAAGTAAAAACCATAAATTACATTGGCAAGCTGGTGCAGGTTTGGTTTCTAAATCAAATCCTGAAACAGAATTACAAGAAGTGTACAACAAATTAGGAGCGTTAACTAAGGCTATTGAATTAGCAGAAAACATATAAAATAGAAATGACGAAAGTATTAGTAATTGATAATTACGATAGTTTTACCTATAATCTGGTTCATTATTTAGAAGATTTAAATTGTGACGTAACGGTTATAAGAAATGACAAATTATCCTTAGATGAGGTGCTACCATTTGATAAAATTGTGTTATCACCTGGACCAGGAATTCCAGACGAAGCAGGATTATTAAAGGCCATTATTAAAAGATATGCACCCACTAAAAGTATTTTGGGCGTTTGCTTAGGTCAACAAGCTATTGGAGAGGTTTTTGGCGGAACACTTATTAATTTAGAGGACGTTTACCATGGTGTTGCAACCAAGGTTAATATTACGGTTGATGATGAATCCTTATTTAAAGGATTGGAAAAAGTAATTGAAGTAGGTCGCTATCATTCTTGGGTTGTTAGTCCAGATTTACCTGATAGTTTAGAAGCCACATCTTTTGATGAAAATGGTCAAATCATGTCTCTGCGCCATAAAGTTTATGATGTAAAAGGCGTACAATATCATCCAGAATCTGTTTTAACACCTCATGGAAAACAAATTTTAAAAAATTGGTTATCAAGTTAGCAATAAGGCAAATTAAAGCATATAAAAAGCTAAGAAAAGCATTCGTGTTTTCGTTACAAAACATATCATTTTAAAAATGAAACATTTATTAAACAGACTTATAAATCACGAAAGTATCTCTAGTGAAGAAGCAAAACAAGCTTTGGTAAACATCTCTAACGGATTGTATAACCAAAGTCAAATAGCCTCTTTTCTTACGGTTTATATGATGCGTAATATAACGCTTGAAGAATTAAGAGGATTTAGAGATGCCTTACTGGAATTATGCATTCCCATTGATTTAAAAGAATTCAATGCCATTGATTTATGCGGAACCGGTGGGGACGGAAAAGACACGTTCAACATTTCTACCTTGGCGTCATTTGTCACAGCTGGTGCAGGCGTTAAGGTTGCTAAACATGGAAATTATGGTGTTTCGTCTGCATGTGGATCGTCCAATGTTATGGAATATTTGGGCATCAAATTTTCAAATGATGAAGATTTCTTAAAACACTCAATAGATAAAGCTGGCATTTGTGTATTACATGCACCATTATTTCATCCAGCAATGAAAAACGTTGCTCCCATTCGTCGGGAATTAGGTGTGAAAACATTTTTTAATATGTTAGGACCTATGGTTAATCCATCGTTTCCAAAAAATCAAATGGTAGGCGTTTTTAATTTAGAATTACTTAGATTATATGGCTATTTATATCAAAATACCGGTAAAAATTATGCCATTGTTCATGCTTTAGATGGCTATGATGAAATTTCTTTGACTGGTAAAGCAAAGGTGATTTCCAATAACGCCGAAATCATGTTTTCTCCAGAAGATTTAGGAATTTCGGAAATTTCACAAGAATCAATTTTTGGAGGCAATACTGTTGAATCATCTGCTAAAATTTTTATGGACGTTATACAAGGAAACGGAACAAAACAACAAAATAACGTAGTTTGTGCCAATGCTGGTTTAGCGATAGCAACCACCAATCAAATTGACCATAAACAAGGATTTGATATGGCAAAAGAATCTTTATTAAGTGGAAAAGGATTAAAAGCATTACAAACCATTCAAGAGTTAAGTAAATGAATATTTTAGATAAAATAGTAGCTGATAAGCGTATTGAAGTTGATTTGAGAAAATCATTAATTCCCATAAAACAATTGGAACATTCGGTTTTATTTGAAAGAGAAACCGTTTCATTAGCCAATAAATTACGATTAAGTCAATCTGGTATTATTGCTGAACACAAACGTCGTTCACCTTCAAAATCAATTATCAATCAAAACTTAAACGTTTTTGATGTTGCCGAAGGCTATGAAGCCGCAGGCGTTTGTGGTATTTCAGTTTTAACCGACGGTAAATATTTTGGTGGTTCTTTAGACGATTTACTTACGGCTCGTGCAAGTTGCAACTTACCGCTGTTAAGAAAAGAATTCATTATAAATCCATATCAAATTGCAGAAGCTAAAGCCTATGGGGCCGATGTAATTCTACTTATCGCCTCTATTTTAACTAAAAATGAACTCAAGCTATTTTCAGAATTAGCAAAAAGCTTGCATTTAGAGGTGCTTTTAGAAGTTCATAATGAAGAAGAACTCCATAAATCCATCATGCCCAGTGTAGACATGTTAGGTGTAAACAATAGAAATTTAAAAACTTTTGAAGTAAGTTTAGAGATAAGTAAAAAACTAAGCCAATTGATACCTAATGACTTTGTAAAAGTCTCTGAAAGTGGCATAAGTACTGTTGAATCTATTAAAGAATTACAAGCTTTTGGGTATCAAGGTTTTTTAATTGGCGAGAATTTCATGAAAACTGATAATGCTGGCGAAAGTGCCAAACAATTTATTAAAGCATTAGAAAAATGAAGTTGAAAATTTGTGGCATGAAATATCCGGAAAACATAGAACAAGTTGCAGCTTTGCAACCAGACTATCTTGGGTTTATATTTTATGAAAAATCAGCAAGATGTTTTGAAGGAGACATAATAAACATCTCAAATACCATAAAAAAAGTAGGCGTTTTTGTTAATGCTGATATCAAAGAAGTTATTGAAAACATTAAGAATTACAACTTAAAAGTAGTACAACTTCATGGAGA
This sequence comes from Flavobacteriaceae bacterium CG_4_10_14_3_um_filter_33_47, assembly GCA_002784145.1. GTDB lineage: Bacteria > Bacteroidota > Bacteroidia > Flavobacteriales > Flavobacteriaceae > Yeosuana. The sequence continues at coordinate 15,215 of PFKE01000087.1, forward strand.
TGAATCGCCTGAGTATTGTTTAAAATTAAAAGCTAAAGACCTGGAAATCATTAAAGTATTTTCCATAAAAAACGCTTTCAATTTTAAGATTTTAGAAGCTTATGAAGACGTTTGTGATTACTTTTTATTCGACACCAAAGGAAAATTACCTGGCGGAAATGGATATGCCTTTAATTGGAGTGTTTTACAAAATTATCCATCAACCAAGCCTTATTTTTTAAGTGGCGGCATTGGTTTTGATGACATTGAAACAATCAAGTCGTTTTTCAACAAAGAAGAATCTAAATACTGTTATGCCATTGATGTAAACAGTAAATTTGAAATTGAACCAGGATTAAAAAATATTGAACTATTAAAAGAATTTAAACACACCGTCATTACGAAGGAGGAACGACTGAAGTAATCTTTTTTATCATTAAACAGATTGCTTTTCTCAATAGCTATCAAAATTCACAATGAAGTAAACATTAAACTACATGAACTATAACGTAAATGAAAAAGGGTATTATGGCAAATTTGGAGGGGCATACATTCCAGAAATGCTCTATCCAAACGTCGAAGCGTTACGCCAAAATTATTTAAAAATAATGGCCGAACCTTCCTTTAAAGAAGAGTTTAACCAACTTTTAAAAGATTATGTTGGCAGACCTTCACCACTCTATTTTGCCAAACGCCTTTCAGAAAAATACAACACCAAAATCTATTTAAAACGCGAAGATTTAAATCATACGGGCGCACACAAAATAAACAACACCATTGGTCAAATTCTTATGGCTAAACGCCTTGGAAAAACAAGGATTATTGCCGAAACTGGTGCTGGTCAACATGGTGTTGCTACTGCCACTGTTTGTGCCTTAATGGGATTGGAATGCATTGTTTACATGGGAGAAATTGATATTGCTCGTCAAGCACCTAATGTTGCTAGAATGAAAATGCTGGGCGCAACCGTTGTTCCAGCATTATCAGGAAGCAGAACCTTAAAAGACGCTACCAACGAAGCCATTCGCGATTGGATTAATAATCCGGTAGATACACATTATATAATTGGTTCTGCCATCGGTCCGCATCCGTATCCAGATATGGTAACAAGGTTTCAATCGGTAATTTCAGAAGAAATTAAATGGCAATTAAAAGCCCATGAAGGCAGAGAAAATCCAGATTATGTTGTGGCTTGTATTGGAGGTGGCAGTAATGCCGCTGGCACCTATTACCACTTTTTACATGATGAAAATGTAAATATTATTGCGGTCGAGGCTGCCGGTTTAGGAATTGATTCTGGTGAAAGTGCCGCCACTTCTGTTTTAGGAAAAGAAGGCATCATCCATGGATGTAAAACCTTATTGATGCAAACCAAAGACGGACAAATTACCGAGCCATATTCTATTTCGGCAGGATTAGATTATCCTGGTGTTGGCCCTATGCACGCCCATTTATCTAAAACTGGACGTGCCGAATTTATGTCCATTACAGATGCCGATGCTATGAAAGCTGGCTTGGAACTTTCAAAATTAGAAGGTATTATTCCAGCCATTGAAACCGCACATGCACTGGCTATTTTTGAATATAAAACATTCAAAACAGACGATGTTGTTGTGGTGAGTCTATCGGGTCGTGGCGATAAGGATTTAGATACTTACGTTAAATATTTTAAACTATAACGTCATTCCGAACAACGTGAAGTAATCTCATTATACAGATTGCTTCCTTCCTCGCAATTGACAAAACAATATATTATTATGAATCGTATTCAAAATAAACTAAAAGAAAATAAAAAAATCCTTTCTATATATTTTACTGCAGGCTACCCTAGTTTGAACGATACAGTTTCCATCATTCAAAACTTAGAAACAAGTGATGTTGATATGATAGAAATTGGTTTGCCATTTAGCGACCCATTGGCCGATGGCCCGACCATTCAAGCCAGTTCCAGCAAAGCTTTAAAAAATGGTATGACCACTGAAATACTTTTTAATCAATTGAAAGACATCAGAAAAACCGTTTCAATTCCATTAATTATCATGGGTTATTTTAACCCTATGTTGCAATATGGTGTAGAAGCATTCTGCAAAAAATGCCAAGAAATTGGTATTGATGGTTTAATTATTCCCGATTTACCTGTTGATGTTTACAGTGAAGATTATAAATCAACATTTGAAAAATATGGGTTAGTCAATGTTTTTTTAATAACACCTCAAACTTCTGATGAGCGTATTCGGTTTATAGATTCTATATCCAACGGTTTTATTTACATGGTAAGTAGCGCTAGCGTTACCGGTAGTCAATCAGGTTTTGGTGACGACCAAAAATATTATTTTGAACGTATATCTAACATGGATTTAAAGAATCCTCAAATTGTAGGTTTTGGAATTAATAACCGTGATACTTTTAAGCAAGCAACGCAATATGCCAAAGGTGCTATTATTGGAAGCGCATTTATAAAATTTATAGCTGAAAATACCGTTGAAAATATCAAACAGTTTGTTCAATCTATTCGATAAAATTTTAAATAGTTTAAGTTAACACCTCATTCAAATGAAAAAAAACATTAACGCCATTGTATTCGCTCTTGCCATTGTTGTAGCCTCCATCATCTTTGGAAACGCTTTTATCAATAGAAACAAAAAAATTGGAACCATAGCGGTTACCGGTTTAGGACAGACTAATTTTACTTCGGACTTGATAGTATGGGAAGCCAGATTTTCACAAGTAAATAGCGATTTAAAACAAGGTTACACCGATTTAAAAAAAGACAAAGAAACCATACTGGACTATTTTAAATCAAAAGGTCTTGCTGAAAACGTGATTATTTTCAATGCCGTTGAAACCATTAAAAATTTTAAACAAAACTATACCACAGACGGAAAATATTTAGGACAGGAATTCACAGATTATACCTTAAGCCAGACCGTTCAAATTAATTCAAAAGAGGTTGAAAAAGTTGAAAAAATTTCTCGTGAAGTTACCGAACTCCTAAACAAAGGCATTCAACTTTACTCCATGGCTCCTCGATATTATTATTCAAAACTTGAAGATCTGAAAATTGAAATGGTTTCAAGAGCCACTGAAAACGCACATTTAAGAGCCAAAAGTATTTCAGAAAATTCTGGAGCTACCTTAGGGGAACTCTCTACAGCTCAAATGGGTATTTTTCAAATAACCGGACAAAACTCGAACGAAGATTATTCCTGGGGCGGCGCTTACAACACCTCTTCAAAAGAAAAAACAGCCTCCATTACCATGAAACTTACCTATTTGGTAAAATAGTTTTTTAAAAAGAGATGCTTTATATGGTTGATATCAATAATTTAAGTAAGAACTTAGCGAAAAATTACCGATTGATTTATGAAAGATATTGAAAATATTGAATTAGCTTATTTAAGTTTAGATGACTATCAAGAACTAAAAAGAGCTATGATGGCTTCTTACACATCCATGCCAGATGCCATTTGGGATGAACACCATATTAGCACATTAATTAAAAAATTTCCAGAAGGTCAAGTCGTTATAAAAATCAATAATCAAATTGCTGGCTGCGCCTTATGCATCATTGTTGATTATGATAAGTTTGATGATAACCACACGTATAAAGAAATTACAGGAAACTATACCTTTAATACACATACCAATAAAGGCGATGTTATTTATGGCATTGATGTCTTTATAAAACCTGAATTTAGAGGATTACGTTTAGGAAGACGACTTTATGACTATAGAAAAGAATTATGCGAAAGACTCAATTTAAAAGGTCTGGCGTTTGGAGGTAGAATTCCAAATTATCATGAATATGCCGATACATTAACCCCTAAAGAATATATTGATAAAGTAAGAAGAAAAGAAATTCATGATCCAGTTTTAAACTTTCAAATTTCAAATGATTTTCATCCAGCCAGAATATTAAAAGACTATTTAGTGGGCGATTCGTCTTCTCAAGAATATGCCGTTTTACTGGAATGGGATAATATTTATTACGAAAAACAAAACAAAAAAGCTTCAACGATTAAAAAAATTGTAAGACTTGGCCTGGTTCAATGGCAAATGCGCCTTTATAAAGATTTGGATGAATTGATGCAACAAGCTGAATTTTTTATTGATGCTGTTTCTGGTTACAGAAGTGATTTTGCATTATTTCCAGAGTTTTTTAATGCACCTCTCATGGCTGAAAACAATCACTTATCCACGCCAGAAGCCATTCGTGAATTGTCCAAACACACCCATGAAATCGTGCAACGTTTTTCAAAATTAGCCATATCTTACAACATAAACATTATAACTGGAAGCATGCCAGAAATGGTTGATGGCAAACTCCATAATGTGGGTTATTTATGTCGCCGCGATGGTAGCATGGAACGTTATGAAAAACTTCATGTAACGCCAGATGAAGCTAAAGTATGGGGAATGGTTGGCGGAAACCAGTTAAAAGCATTTGATACCGATTGTGGTAAAATTGGGATTTTAATTTGTTATGATTCTGAATTTCCAGAATTAAGCAGATTATTAGCAGATGAAGGCATGGATATTTTATTCATTCCTTTTTTAACCGATACTCAAAACGGATTTTCAAGAGTTAGACATTGCGCTCAAGCCAGAGCCATTGAAAACGAATGTTATGTTGCTATTGCTGGCAGTGTAGGCAACTTACCCAAAGTTCAAAACATGGACATTCAGTTTGCACAGTCTATGGTATTTACGCCTTGCGATTTTGCATTTCCTACCAATGGTGTAAAAGCAGAGGCCACTCAAAATACCGAAATGATTTTAATTGCTGATGTAGATATTGACCTTTTAAGAGAGCTCAATCAATTTGGAAGTGTTAGAAACCTTAAAGACCGCCGTAAAGACCTATTTGAATTAAAAAAATTATAAGCCGTGTCAGCATTTAATAACTGGAAACTCATAGCATTACTATGTTTCACCTTAGGTTTGGCACCATTTATTCCAGAGCCTCATCTTTTTGGCAAAATACGTTGGATAGCAGGCGGCGCTCATGGCATGCAATTCATGGATTGGTTTGATACAGCTCTTCACGGCTTTCCGTTCTTACTTTTAATACGGTTTATCATTGTTAAATTCGTAAAAAAGAATGGCTCTTAATATTGTTTTAATTGAACCTGAAATCCCAAACAACACTGGAAATATTGGTAGATTGGCCTTGGCTTCAGGTTCTAAATTACATTTGGTAAAACCCTTTGGTTTTGAAATTGATGATACGCGTTTAAAACGTGCCGGATTAGATTATTGGCAACATCTTGATGTTTTTTTCTATGAAAATACAGAAGAATTTTTCAATGTAAACAGCAATGAAAATATGGTATTTCTTTCAAGCCATGGAACAAAAAATCATTGGGATATTCCTTTTAAAGATGGTATGTTTTTAGTGTTTGGAAAAGAATCCGTAGGATTACCAAAATCTATGCTTGAAACCCACTCAAATTCATTATTTAAAATTCCTTTATACAGCGAACATGTTAGAAGTTTAAACCTAGCAAACGCTGTTGGTATTGTGGTGTATGAAGGGTTAAAATCTTTAAACCAATAAGCCATTAACACTTTTTACAACCACAGTAAGCATCATTCTTTGATTTTTCAAAACATTCTTTTCCTTCTTTAAAAGCAAAATATGATAACGCTAAAGTTCCAAGGCTGTCAATATATGGTATCTTTAAAAGTTCATAAATGCCACTACTTAATAACAAAATTACGGACATATAAATGCATACCATCGTACAGTTTGCATCAGCCAAAATAGGTTCAGAATTTAAATCTTTTCCAACCTTACGCTTCCAAATTACAAGAATCCACATGACTATTATGGAAAGAATGGATATAATAATACCCCAAAACGTTGTTACGGGTTTGTGGTTAATCCAAAGATTATAAAGGCTTGTTGCAACCAGCGCAAAAACCAAAAGGTAAAAAGCATATCCTGTAATTCTTAAGGCCGTTCTTTCAAATTCATCTCTTTTACTGTCTGGATTCTTTTTTATTCTAATAATCATATGGGCTATTCCTAAACCAGAAATAACTTCAATAAAACTATCGGCGCCAAAGCCAAACAAAGTTAAACTTTCATCTTCAAATCCTAAAAATGTTGAAACCACACCTTCTACTATGTTATAGATGATGGTAAAAACGGCTAGCCAAAAAGCTATTTTATAGAGTTCACTCATGAATTTTTACGGCATTAATCACATAAAATAAGAAATTAACGAGAGAAAACCTAATAAACTTACATACGCTCGGGCACATCAATTCCCAATAACTTAAAAGCATTTTTAATGGTTAGTGCTACTTTTCGAGATAATTGAACTCTAAAAATCTTTTCGTTTAAATGATCGGCTCCTAATATGGAAACATTTTGATAAAAGGAGTTGAATTCCTTCACCAAATCGTAGGTATAGTTTGCTATTAACGCTGGACTGTGCGTTTCTGCTGCATTTTGAATAACCTCTGGAAATAAGGCCAATTGTTTTATAAGTTCTTTTTCTTTGTCATTCAACACCATATCTGACAATACGGTTGAATAATCAAAATCTGCTTTGCGAATAATGGATTGAATTCTTGCATAGGTATATTGAATAAAAGGACCTGTATTTCCTTGAAAATCTATAGACTCTTTTGGGTCGAACAAAATACGTTTTTTAGGATCTACTTTCAAGATAAAATATTTTAAAGCCCCTAAACCAATTGTCTTATATAATGTCTGTTTTTCTTCGTTAGAATACCCATCTAGCTTACCAAGTTCTTCTGAAATGTCTTCGGCTGTAGCCGCCATTTCTTCAATTAAATCGTCGGCATCAACTACAGTTCCTTCTCTGCTCTTCATTTTTCCAGAAGGCAAATCAACCATCCCATAACTTAAATGATATAGGTTTTTAGCCCATTCAAAACCTAGTTTTTTTAAGATTAAAAACAGAACTTTAAAATGATAATCTTGCTCATTCCCAACGGTATAAACCATACCACTTACCTCTGGAAAATCCTTAACCCGTTGAATGGCAGTGCCAATATCTTGAGTCATGTAAACGGCTGTTCCATCGGCTCTTTGCACAATTTTTTTGTCTAATCCTTCATCGGTTAAATCGCACCAAACCGAACCGTCATCTTCTTTAAAAAATACACCCGACTTTAATCCTTCGGCTACAAATTCTTTTCCTAACAAATAGGTATTGCTTTCGTAATATAAGGTATCAAAATCAACACCAAGGTTTTTGTAAGTTATGTCAAACCCATCATACACCCATTGATTCATCATCTTCCAAAGCGCAACGGTTTCTGCATGGCCAGCTTCCCATTTTAAAAGCATATTTTGTGCTTTTAATAATATAGGAGCTTGCTTTTTTGCATCTTCTTCGGTCTTTCCAGAATCCATTAATGCTTTAATCTCATTTTTGTATTCTTGGTCAAACTTCACATAATAATTTCCGACTAACTTATCCCCTTTCAAGCCAGCGCTTTCAGGAGTTTCTCCGCTACCAAATAATTTCCAGGCCAACATACTTTTACAAATATGAATGCCTCTGTCGTTAATAATTTGAGTTTTATAAACTTTCTTGCCTGAAGCCTTTAAAATTTCGGCTACACTATATCCTAATAAATTATTTCTTACATGCCCTAAATGCAATGGTTTGTTGGTGTTTGGCGACGAATACTCAACCATAACAGCACTATCATTGCTGTTTGGTTTTACATATCCAAAGAATTCATCTTCTAGTATCTTATTAAAAAACCGAATGTAATAGGCATCACTAATTTCAATATTTAAAAAGCCTTTTACCACATTGAATCCTTTTACAAGGTCAACCTTTTGCATTAAATAATTTCCAATGCTTTCGCCAATTTGTACTGGGTTTTCTTTTATAAAACGTAGCATAGGAAAAATAACCACCGTTACATCGCCTGCAAATTCCTTTCTAGTTGCTTGAAATTCAACGGTTTTTAATTCAACTTGAAAAGTAGATTTAACGGCCTCTACAACATGATTTAATAAGGTTTCCTGAAGATTCATTTTTCATGGTATTATAAGGTTGCAAAGATAGAATTTTTAAACCAAGAATAAGATGCCATTTTTTGGAAATATCCACATTAAGAAAGAATGCATTTCATCGACAAAAGTGCTCTTATTCTATAATATTTGCCGTTTATCTGTTCGTCGATTTTTCTGTAATTTTTTATGTGTCCTTTTATCTAATTTATTGGTAGAAAAACGCAAAAATTAGATTTTTAAATCGCTTTTCACAACTTTTGTTGGTGTATTGCTATTGCCCTCCATTAAACATGGAGTTAATAAAAAACTAACGAATAATACAACCGTATAAAGTATTCTTAATTCCCTCAACAAGAAACAATATATGATTACAGTAGTAATGGTTGTATTTTAAATATTATATGAGGAAAATAATTACTCTAATTCTATTAATTTTAGTGTACTCTGGTTATGCCCAAACTAAAGAGATAGATAGTCTTTACATACAATTAGCTTTTGAGGAATCGGACACCTTAAAGGTTGATACCTCTTTAAAGCTTATTAAAAACCTTTATGATATTGAAGATTACGACAAGGCTTTAAAATATATTTATGAAAGTGAAAAGCTTTCCAGTGCCATGAAATACACCTATGGCATTGCAGAAATTACCTATTACAAATCTTTAATTTACGCCAACAAAAACGATTATATCAATGCCGTTACTGGTTACGCAAAATCAAAAGCACTCTTTAGTGAATTAAAAGATACACTAGGTATTGCTAAGGTTAATAACAGTATTGGTTTAATTGAAATACAACGAGGCAATTACACAAAAGGTTTACAATATTCTTTATCGGCCATAAAAGAACTTGAAAAAAGAAATCTGAAACCAGAACTTTGTTTAGCCTATGAAAATTTAGCAAAAGCCTACTATAACATTAATGCTCAAGAAAAGGCTGTTGAATTTTACACCAAAACCTTACCTCTACAAAAACAGTTAAATAAAACCGAAGGACTCATTGAAACCCATATTAGATTGGCTGAACTCTATTCCGGTAAAAAAGAATACAGAAAGTCTATTGAATATTATGAAACCGTTTTGGAATTAGCCGGTGCTTCAAACGATTCTATAAGAGCCAGTATTTTGCCAAAATTAGGTGGTGAATACTTAAAATTTAATGATTTTGACAGAGCATCAACATACCTAGATCAAGGATTAATTTTAAACAGAAGGACTAAAAACAAGCTGGGATTAACCATTTCATTAAATAATCTTGGTGCCTTAAACCTTAGTCAGAAAAAATTAATCTTGGCAGAACAACAACTTCTTGAAGCTGGATTGCTTGCTAAATCCATTAATCATAAAGCAGAACTGCTTAGGTATTACAAACTCATGAAAGATTTAGACTCTACCAAGAAAAAATTTGATAGAGCTTACGTTTGGCAAAGAGAATACTACGACCTAAAAAATAGCTTGGAAAAGAAAAAAACCGGAAAAGATACCTTAACAGAAGCTACCCTTGAGTTAAATCCTAATTTTAATGAAGACGTCTTGGAAGATAAACCCACGGATACTAAATCATCTATTTTATTAAAAGACGAAAACAATCGTTTTCAATTAATTTTTTATGCGCTTTTAGGAGCGCTTGCTATTGTCTCAACCTTTTTAGTTCTGATTTATTTAAAACGAAACAACAGCATTAAATACATGCAAGAACTAGAAGAGAAAAACATTAAGATTGAATTACAGAACAAAGCGTTTCAAGAACAAACCAAACATCTTGAAAATGTTAACAATGTTAAAGACAAATTATTCTCCATTATATCGCACGATTTAAAAGACTCACTATCTTCTATTAATGGTTTTATTGACCTATTAAAAGATGGTTCATTAACCAGAGAAGAATTTGAAAACCTTGTACCCGAACTCAGTGAAAATGCGAATAATGCCTCTTTATTATTGTTTAATTTATTAAACTGGTCAAAATCCCAAATGCATTCTTTGGAACCTAAACCCACCTTATTTGATGTTCAGGAAGTTTTTGAAGACAAGATAAAATTAATTGAACAAAGACTTGAAAACAAAGGCATTGATTTGATTGACCATTCCTTACGCGATTTTGTGTATGCAGACAGAAGCATGTTTGAAATAGTGGTTCAAAACCTACTTGCCAACGCAGTAAAATTCTGTAAAAATGGCGATTCTATTACCATTTCCAACCATATTAGCAATGGTAGTTGCATTATTAGTATTGCCGACACAGGTATTGGAATTTCAAAAGAAAACATTGAAAAACTCTTTAAAAACAATTCATTTACAACCATTGGAACCAGCAAT
>PFKE01000040.1 GCA_002784145.1 Flavobacteriaceae bacterium CG_4_10_14_3_um_filter_33_47
CCAAATCGATTGTCTGAAATAATTCCTTTAATATTGTAGTCCTTAATGATGTTTTTAACCAGTTGATGTTCCTTATGAATAGCTTTTAAAATATGAGGTGCTTTTTTTAGAAGGTGCCATTTTAAAAGAAAACCATGGTTGGAATAGCTCATGTTATAAGTGGGAAGCTCCAAACAAATCAAGGTTGGAAATTCTTTTATTAACAATTGTAAAGCTTCGCCATCACCAGCAATAATGGGCTCGAAGTGATGCTTAATGAGGGCGTTAATAATAGGAATACATCTGGTTGCATGACCTAATCCCCAATTTAAGGGCGCCACTAAGATTCGGTTTTTTAAAGTCATCTAAAAAAAATGGTCTGGCTCATTTCATAAAAAAACAAAGATAAAGCTAATTTGTTTCATTAATTTTACCAAAATTTTTAAACGCGTGGGAAGCAAAAACAAACTTAAACGATTTAAAGAAAACGAAACCTTTAAAAATGTATTTCAGCCAACAAGAGATGAATTGGTAAATCAAGAATTTACTTTAAAAGGGCATTGGAATACAACGTATTTTAAAAATAATAATCCACTGGTTTTAGAATTAGGTTGTGGTAAAGGGGAATATTCAGTTGCCTTAGCACAAAAATATCCAAATAAAAATTTTATTGGCATCGATATTAAAGGCGCTCGCTTTTGGAGGGGTGCTAAAACCGCCGTTGAAGAAGGTTTAGAAAACGTGGCATTTTTAAGAACACAAATTGAATTGATTGATCATGCTTTTGCCAGTAATGAAATTGATGAGATTTGGATAACCTTTCCAGATCCGCAAATAAAATATAAACGCACCAAACACCGAATGACCAATTCTGCCTTTTTGCAACGATATAAATCTATCTTAAAACCAAAAGGTGTTGTTAATTTAAAAACAGATAGCGAGTTTATGCATGGATATACCCTTGGTTTGTTACATGGCGAAGGCCATGAAGTACTTTATGCAAATCATAATGTATATAAACAAGAAGGAAGCCCCGAAGAGGTTACAAGCATTCAAACTTTTTACGAATCACAATATTTAGAACAAAACAAAGCAATTACGTATATTAGGTTTAAAATCAAAGAACATTGAATATCACTTTTATCTTTTTTTTAGGGCTTATTGTGGCATTAATTGGGGTCATTCCTCCGGGTTTGCTAAATATGACGGCTGCTAAAATTAGTTTAAAAGAAGGACACGCCAGGGGCATTATGTTTTCTATTGGGGTTTGTTTTATTGTTTTTGTTCAAACTTATATTGCCGCAATTTTTGCTCGATATTTATCTAATCATGCCGAAGTAATTGATGTTTTGCAGCGTGTTGCTTTTGTTATTTTTGTTTTAATTACCATATATTACTTATTTATAGCAAAAAAGCAAACTAAAACACACATTCAGCCTCAAATAAGAAGCAAGCACAGTCGGTTTTTTCAAGGTGTTTTTTTGTCAAGTATCAATGTTTTTCCAATTCCGTTTCAAGCTTATATAACCATTACCTTAGCATCGTTTGGCTGGTTGGATTTTAGTACAACTTCAATTATTAGCTATGTTTCTGGAGCTGGCATGGGAACTTTTGTGATGTTGTATGTGTATATTTTCTTTTTTGATAAAATAAAAAACGACGCCATTACTTCTCAAAAGAGTATGAATTTTATTATTGGAATTATTACTGGCGTTATATCGATTGTTACCTTAGTAAACATTATCAAAGAACTATAAACCATGACACCAGAAACCTTAAACTTCTTTGATAAAGTCTATGAGGTTGCCAAATTAATTCCTTACGGAAGGGTAACCAGTTATGGTGCTATTGCAAATTATCTTGGAGCATCAAGGAGCGCAAGAATGGTTGGTTACGCTATGAATGCTTCTCATGGAAGAGATGATGTTCCTGCCCATAGAGTGGTAAATAGAAAAGGACTTTTAACAGGCAAGCATCACTTTGAAGGAACAAACCTCATGCAACAGCTTTTAGAAAGTGAAGGCATTCAAGTTATCGACCATCAAATTCAAGATTTTGAAGACCATTTTTGGGATCCAAGTAAAGCCCTTTAAGGGAATTCCATCAAACAAACAATAAACTGGGTTTTGTTTTGATCCTGATGGTAAACCAAATAGCCACCATGCGCTTCTATGATATTTTTTGAAAGCGTAAGCCCTATACCGACACCATCTTTTCTGGTTGTGAAAAAGGGCAGAAAAATTTTATCCTCTATGGCCTTATCAACTCCCTTTCCAGTATCGGTTATGGTTATAAATATGCGGTTTTCTTTAATTTGTGATGTTATGGTAATTTCTTTTTTTTCCTGCTCTTTTAATGAATGAATGCTATTGGTCAATAAGTTAATAAGCACCTGTTCTATTTGCAATTTATCTATATATAACCATCGATTAAAACTTATGGAGTTGATGACTTTTATGTTGTCCTTTTTAAAAAGAGGAGCCATTAATTGTAGGCTGTTGGTTATTAATTCCTGCAATGAGGTTTTTGCTTTTTGTGGGGTAGGAAGCATCGAAAGTTTTCGGTAACTTTCTACAAATTGTTGTAAATGGTCACTTCTGTTCAACATTGAGGTTATACTTTGTCTCATATCGTATAAATCTTCATCTAAAATGGTATCTTGTTGGACAACTTCATTTAGATTTTGTAATAACGAACGTATTGGAGTTAATGAGTTCAACAATTCATGGGAAATCACTTTCATAAGGTTTATCCAAGCCTCTTTTTCTTTCTTTTCAACAACTTTTTGAATGGAGTCTAACATAACAACATAATATTCTTGTTCAAACGTTTTGGTCCTGGAAGCCTGCATTACAAATGTTTGGTCATTTTCTTTGTTTACACGAATTTGCAGGGAGGTTTTTACTTCAGAAAATTGTTGGCTTTCTATCAATTTACATAAATCCGGCAACTGTTTTTTTAAATATTTCCATTTGGAAACTTTAGGCACTAAAAAGTGTTTTGAGAAGTAATCATTCATTAAAAAAACATCCCAAACGGTTTCTCGTTTCTTTAGGATCAATATTGCGGTTTCTATATTGTTAAGGATTGACTGATATATAACATCTTGATAAAATTGCTGATATTGTTTGGCTTTTAAGGTGTCGTAAAGTTTAAAGAGCACTTGGTAATTCTTGTATGATTCATGTTTGGAAAAATTGGACGAAAAGTCGTTTTCCAACATAGCCTGCATAGTGCGGTCATAAAAAACAAACGTATTTTTACCAAAAATGTACGTCTCTACCAGCAGTATAAAAGTCACAAAAAGCATAAAAGCAGAGGTGTAATTATAGCCTTTTTGATATATAAAGAAGGAAATGCCAATTGAGAAAAGAATCATGATTAACCTGAAAAACAATTGGTTGTATAAGGTTAATTTTTTCATGAATTCATATTTTCTATGCCATATTTGTCCATACGCCTATATAGTGAAGCTCTAGAAAGGCCCAAATCTTCGGCAGCCTTGCTAATGTTGAAATCGTTTTTTTGCAGTACTTTTTCTATAGTTATTTTTTCTATTTCTGACAGTTGCATCTCATCTTGAATGAGCTCATTCAATGGGGTGCCCATCAAATCCAAGTCCTCAACAGTAATGGTATTGTTTTCACATAAAATAATAGCACGTTCTATACGGTTTTCCATTTCCCTAATATTGCCTTTCCAGGGGTGGTGTTGCATTTTTTCTAAAGCATGTTCGCTAAAGGTAATTGAAATGCGCTCATATTTTTTCATCATTTTTTTTAAAAGAAATTCTGCCAGCGAAATAATATCTTCCTTTCTTTCGGATAATGAGGGCAATTTAATTTCCATGGTATTAATACGGTAGTATAGGTCTTCCCTGAAATTTTTTGTGTCAATTTCTTTTTTCAGGTTCAAATTAGTTGCTGTTATGATTCTAACGTTAAGTTTTCTAGGGGTAGATTCGCCTAGACGAGTAACGGTTTTAGTTTGTATGACTTGTAATAATTTAGACTGAAGATGCAGGGGTACATTTCCTATTTCGTCTAAAAAAATAGTGCCATTTTGGGCAGTTTCAAAGCGCCCTGGTGTATCCGTTTTGGCATCTGTAAATGCACCTTTGGCATATCCGAACAATTCACTTTCAAAAATATGCTCGCTTAACGAGCCCAGATCTACATGTACAAAAGGTTGTTCATTACGCAAGGAGTTTTGGTGTATGTACTGAGCCATGACCATTTTCCCTGTTCCGTTAGCGCCTAATATAAGCACATTGGCATCTGTTTTAGATACCTTTTGAGCCAAGGAATATGCTTTTATAATTTCAACGGCATTTCCAGTGAAGAACAATTCTTCAGAAAAGGGTTGTTGTTCTTTTTTTGTTTTTTTTCGACTTAGGTCTACGGCCAATTTTACCGAAAGCAATAATTTTTCATTATCCCAAGGTTTTAGGATATAATCTTCGGCCCCAATTTTTAAGCCTTCAACAGCCGTTTCAATTTTTCCAAAAGCTGTCATTAAAATAACGACTGTTTTTGGGGATAATTTTTTTACCTCCTTTAAAAAATACAATCCTTCTTTTCCATCTTCAAACCCTATTCGGTAATTCATGTCAAGTAACACAACATCTACTTTTTCCTGCGTTAATAACTTTATTATTTGCCTTGGATCCTGTAGGGTTATTATGGTCTCAAAATGCTTTTTCAGGAGAAGTTTAGCGGCAAAAAGAATGTCTTCCTGATCATCTATAACTAAAATTGTAGCCTGTGTTTTTTTCATACCATGTTCGATTTTGGACAAGAAGTGTTCAAAACCGAACACCTCAAATAAATCATTTTTTTAATATACTGAATATCAAAACCTTACATTTTAATAAAGTTTGGCATTATATTGTAATGGATATCTAGAAACAATAAGAAATGGATACCGTCATTATTCGTAAAAATAAAAAAAATAAGTACTTCATCGCAGGGATTGTTATTTTTCTGATGTTTGGTTATTTCGTGTACTATTCTGTCACCAAAAAGCCTAGCTTAAGTGTTAAAAAAGATGAAATTACCATAAAAACGGTTACTGAAGATTATTTTGAAGACTTTATTGTTTTTCAGGCGAAAGTAGAGCCATTAAGATCTATGCTGGTCAATATATTGGAAGGAGGTGCTATCCAAGAGATATTCGCAGAAAATGGCGGTAATGTTAAAAAAGGAGAACCACTTGTTCGAATATACAATCCAAACACAGAACTAAATTACATGCAGCAGGAAACAGCTATGATTGAGCAAATTAACAATTTGCATAAAGCTCGTTTGGATTTGCGCAATCAGGAGTTAAGTTTGGATAAGGATAGAATAGCCATTGAGCACGATTTTGTTGATGCAAAAAACAGGTACAATTTAAATAAAAAATTGTTTGAGCAGGAAATTCTAGCTGAAAACGAATGGACTACAACACAGGAAAACTACAGGTATCAGGAAGAACGTAAAAATATCATTCAACGAAGTGTTCAAAAAGAAAAGGAGGCCAATAAAATGCAAATAGATCAAATGAATCAATCCTTAGGCATTATGGAAAAAAGCCTGGCCATTCTAAGGAAAAACAAACAGAATTTTTTGGTAACTGCACCCCTGTCCGGTAGGTTATCCTCATTTGAGCCTGTTTTGGGAAAAACCTATCTGGCTGGTGAAAGCTTGGGAAAAATAGATGTTATGCAAGGATATAAATTAATGGCAGATGTCGATGAATTTTATTTGGACCGTATTTCGGAAGGCCAAAAAGGAACCATAGACTACAAAGAACAAACGGTTGATGTGGTAGTTTCCAAAGTGATTCAAGAAGTTAAAGATGGACGTTTTCAGGTAGAGTTGGATTTTAATACCCATACTGAATTAGAGTTGCAGCAAGGACTAAGTTTTGGTGTTCGACTGATGCTTTCTGAAAAGGAAAAAACCATCGTGCTTTCCAAAGGAAGTTTTTACCAAGATACTGCCGGGAAATGGATTTTTGTGGAAAAAGGAAATAAAGCCATACGGACCGAAATTAGCCTGGGAAGAGAAAATCCTTTGTACTATGAGGTAAAAGGAGGATTAAAGCCTGGAGATAAAGTTGTAACCTCGACATACAAAGACTATAAAAACATAGAAATCTTAAATATTGAAAATTGACCATAATCAAAAAACGAACATCATGATAAAAATTGAAAATTTAACTAAAGTGTTTAGAACGGAAGAGGTGGAAACCAAAGCATTGAATAATGTGTTTTTGCAAATTAAAAAAGGAGAGTTTGTTACCGTAATGGGGCCTTCAGGAAGCGGAAAATCAACACTATTGAATATTGCGGGGCTATTAGATAGCGCCTCAGGTGGAAGCTATAAATTGCTTGAAAAGGAAATGATTGGTTTAAAAGAAAAAGAACGGGCCAAAGTGCGAAAGCAAAATATTGGGTTCATCTTTCAGAATTTTAATTTAATTGACGAGCTCTCAGTTTATGACAATATAGAATTGCCATTAATATACAATGGTGTTAGTGCTTCGGAGAGAAGTAAAAAAGTAAAAATCATTGCAGAGCGTTTAGGAGTTTCACACCGATTAAAGCATTATCCTCAGCAATTATCAGGCGGGCAACAACAACGTGTAGCAGTCGCCAGGGCTTTGGTAACCGAACCCAAAATTATACTTGCAGACGAGCCCACAGGAAATTTAGACAGTAAGAACGGCAATGAAGTCATGGAATTACTCACAGACTTGCATGCCAATGGATCTACAATCCTTATGGTAACCCACTCGGATTATGATGCATCCTTTTCGCAAAAAACCATTTACATGAAAGATGGCCAGGTGCTTTTGGAAAAGCAAAACACCAGAAATATTGATATTATTGTGAACGGATAACATATACCAACCATTAACCAAACCCATACACATTATGCTTCGTAATTGGATACACATCTTTCTTTATAACATAAAGAAAAACAAACTGTTCACATCCTTGAATATTCTAGGATTGAGCATAGGTATTTCTGGACTCATTTTTGCCATTTTGTATTGGAACGATGAACATGCTTACAATACTTGGAATCCAGAAAAAGAACATGTATATCAGGTGATCAACAAAATGGGCGATGACCTTGGATATTGGTATACCAATGTAGCGCCCTTAGGCCCTATGTTAAAGGAAACGACGCCAGATTTAGAGAGTTATTGTTATGCCAATACTTGGTATTTTAACGAAATAGTAACGTATAAAGGGAAGAAAGAATTTGTAAAGATTCTTGATTCTCAAGATCGTTTTTTTAAATATTTCCCTTTTGATTTTATGCTTGGAACAGCGGCATCTGCTATATCTGATGAGAGTAGTATTGCCTTATCCGAAACAACCGCACACCGTTTGTTTGGAGATGAAAATCCGCTTAATATGCAAGTACAGTATTCCGGGCGTACTTTAGTAGTTAGAGGGGTTTATAAAATTCAGGAAAAATCTGCTTTTGCTCCAGAGGCTGTTACAAACCTTATAGGCAATGATTTAAAGCAAAATCAAGATTCTTGGGGGAATTTTAATAAAGGATTGTGGCTGAAGATCAATGATCCCTCAAAAGTACCAGTTATAGAGAAAGCTATTTCAGATCTTTATTTTGAACACAGAATTAAGCCATCAGCTAAAGAAGAAGGAATTTCTCCAGAAGAATATGTAGAAAAGTATGGGAGTATTACCCCGATATTGGAACCCTTAGCAACCGCAAGGTTACATTCAGTGACAGATGGATACCCTGAAGGGAAAGGAAACTATCAATTCTTGATTATAATGGTAAGTCTGTCCGTTTTGATTTTATTGCTATCCATTGTAAATTATATAAATCTAGCCACAGCCAATGCTATTAAAAGAGCTAAGGAAGTAGGCGTACGCAAAATTGTTGGGGCGACAAAAATTAATATTGTATGGCAGTTTATTTTTGAAACAGTCATTATTTCCTGGTTTTCAATTTTGTTGGCATTGGTACTTGTCGAAATAACCCTTCCATATTATAACGAATTTTTGGGCAAGGAATTGATTATATATGGTAGCCAATTTTATTTGCAGATACTACTAATATTATTAGTGGTAATTGCTTTGGCAGGAATTTTTCCAGCTATTTATGTGTCAAATTTTGAAACTTTAAAAGTACTTCGTGGCAATTTTGGACGTAGCAAAAGCGGTATTTGGCTTCGCAACGGAATGTTGGTATTACAGTTTGCAATAGCTTCCTTTTTTATTGTTGGGTCCTATATTGTATATCAACAAGTGCAGTATATGGCTAATAAAGATTTAGGTTTTAGAGGATCACAAATACTAGAAATTAACTTAAGGCGTGTTGGTGATGTAGGTATTTTTAATCGCTATGAAACAATCAAGCAGGAAATAAAAAAAATAAAAGGTGTGGTACAGGTTTCCACTGGTGCATTTAGTTTTGGGGAAGGAGCACGGTCTTCTTCAAGTTTTCAATATCATGATATAGGTATTCAGGGTCAAAATATGGCCATTGATTTTGGCATGCTGGAAATGATGAATATCGATATAATGGAGGGGCGAGATATTTCAATGAAATTTGCGTCTGATACGATTAATGCTATGCTAGTAAACGAAACAGCAGCAAAATTGATGAACGAACCTGATCTTATAGGAAAAGAAGTTGATTGGAACGACCATGCCCTAAATATCATTGGTGTAGTAAAGGATTTTAACCTTTTCGGGTTACAGGAAGATGTTCCTCCCATGGCCTTTTTCCACTTTAAGACTATCGATTGGATGGAATATAATTTAGATAAGGTTTTTGTGAAAGTATCTACACAAAACATGGATGAAACCATAGGCCAAATAGAAAAATTATGGACAGCTAAAGTAAATACGGAGTATCCTTTTGCATATGATTTTGTGGATAAGAAGTTTGCCCGAACCTATGAGGAATATATAAAACAAAAAAATCTTTTTTCATTGTTAAACATCATTGTTATTCTCATTTCACTTTTTGGATTATTTGCATTGGCATCTTATTCCATTGAAAGACGCATGAAAGGCATTGCCATTAGAAAAACCTTAGGAGCAGATACCAACAGGTTGTTAAAAGAGTTATCTAAACAGTATGTGGTTTTCTGTGTGATTGGGTTTGTTATGGCCTTGTTTCCAGCGTACTTCTTGTTAAATACATGGCTCGAAAATTTTGCCTTCAGAATTTCCATTTCATTTATTCCGTTTATGATTGGGTTTGTAGTCCTTCTTGTATTGACCTTGGCAGTAGTACTCTCCAGAGCGTACCAGGCAACACGAGTGGATGTTTTGAAATATTTGAAATATGAATAAATTAATTTTAAAAGGACTCCTTGTTTTGGTGAGTTTTTCTGTAAGTGGACAGCAACATATTTGGACTATTCAGGAATGCTTGGAAACGGGTTTAAAAAATAGTTTTGATGTCAAAATAAAACAGCTGGCAATGACACAGGCAAAAAAAAGTCATTATCCATTTTTGCTGAGCTTGTCGCCATCTATAAGCGTGACAGGATCCCATAGTTATGATTTTGGCTCTACGATAGATCCTTCCACCAATGCCCGGGTGAGCTCTGATTTTCAATATGATAATATTTATCTCAATGCCAGGGTTAATCTACTAAACTTTGAAAATATAGCACAGTCAGCAAAAGGGAAAGTTGACATTGAATTGGCAAAAGCAGATAAAGAAGTTGTGGAATATACCTATAAAATGCAATTGCTTGAAAATTATTTTGAAGTGGTATATACTCAGGAACTTCTCAAGATACAGGAAGAGCAAATGGTAAATACCCAATTTAATGTTGATAGGATAGGGAAAGAAGTCTCCATAGGGAAAAAGCCTAAAAGTGATTGGTATGATATTCAGCTTAGCCATGCTCAAGAACAAAAACAATTGCTAGAAACAAGACAATTGTACCATCTCCAAAAGCTGCAATTATTTCAATTAATGAATATTGAAGAAAATACTGAAAACTTGATATTTGCCGTTTCCATAGAAGGAGAAATTGATTTGCATGGAACTTATAAGGACTTAGCTGTTGAAAATCCCAGGTTGTTACTGGCCGAACTAAACTACCAAAACAGTTTGAAAAATGTCGCTGTGCAACGCGCCTCAAAGATGCCTTTACTTACAGGGTATTACACATTATCTTCCTTTTACACGAATGAATTAAACTCTAACATCATAAAGGAAAATTTTGAAGACCAAATAAACGCAAATAAAAGTAGTAGCGCAGGATTACAGTTGAATATTCCCATTTTTAACGGATTTAGAAACAGTAAAAACATAGCAGTATCGAAAATAGAAAGTGAAAAAAGCAAAGAAGCACTTGAACAAGCAAAAAATAGTATTAACCAGCAATTAAGAGAGGAAAGCACCAAAAAAATGCAATACCAGCAACTTCAAGAAATCTTGCAAACCACGTTACATTATTCTGAAGAATCGTTTAAAACCACTCAGCACAAATTTGAAAGCGATAAAATTGATGCCGTTACGTTTACTTCGGTAAAAAACCAATTACTTGCTTCTAAATATGATGTTTTAAAAAATAACTTGTTGGTTCAGTACACAGCATTAAAAATCAAATTGCTTAAAATAAACCGTTTAGAGTGATTATCCATATAAAGAAATCTTCCAGAAAGGTTTAAATCAATAGAACTCATAAGGTGTTTTAAAAATCATCTCATCATGTATTAAATTGTCAGTTCAGAAAGGGCATCTCTGGAAATTTCAAAAATCGGAAGAATAATTCTCGATACTGATTTCACGCATAAAAAGACGTAAAAATACCTTCGGTATAAGGCATTGGCTTAGCTGAAGCTAATGGATTGACGAGTTTTTCAAAGGGTACCATGTTTTAAGAATGAGGTTCTTTTTAATGGTTTGGAGCCTGAACATAAGGGCAAATCTTTTGGTTTTATAGAGGTGCTTCTTATTTGATGATATGATTTAAATCAGTTTAAATCCTATCAAAGGCTTATATATTTACAAAATCATTTCAATAAATCTGCTTTAAAATAATAACTTTTCACCGTATATTTGTATTTTAGAATAAATCTAAATTATTAAATGAATTGGGTTTATTGTGAGGATTTAAAATTCAATTTAAATAAAAACAGAAGAAGCCTCCATGAGAGCCATGTTCAGACAAGAAAATGTGTATTAGGGTGTTCCCTGTGACCGATAAACAACAAATATTATAATCAAATGAAATTAAGTAAACAAGACATACTTAAAGCTTTAGAAACCATAACTGTTCCCGGTGAAGGTGGCAACATGGTTGAAACCGGTGCTGTAACCAATGTTATGACATTTGGGGATGAAGTTATTGTAGATATTACCATAACAAATCCAAGTTTACAAGCAAAGAAACGCACGGAAGTTGATATTTTAAAAACCATTCATGAATTGGTTTATGAAAAAGCAAAAATTACGGTCAATGTCAAAATAAATGCACCAGAAAAACCAAAAGTAAATGTTATAAAAGGAAATGCCATTCCTGGTATTCATAATATTGTAGCCATTGCCTCTGGAAAAGGAGGCGTTGGAAAGTCTACCGTGACGGCAAATTTGGCGGTATCTTTACAGAAAATGGGTTTTAAAGTGGGTATTTTAGATGCCGACATTTATGGGCCATCCATTCCTATTATGTTCGATGTTGAAAAAGAACGTCCTTTAGCAGTTAATATTAATGGACAATCTAAAATGAAACCTATTGAAAGTTATGGTGTTAAAGTACTTTCAATCGGATTTTTTACACAACCAGATCAAGCCGTAGTGTGGCGAGGCCCTATGGCAGCAAAAGCCTTAAATCAAATGATTTTTGATGCGCATTGGGGAGACATCGATTTTTTGTTAATTGACTTGCCTCCAGGAACTGGTGATATTCATTTAAGCATCATGCAATCGCTTCCTATAACAGGAGCGGTTATTGTTAGTACGCCTCAGGTAGTGGCTTTGGCCGATGCCAAAAAAGGGGTTGCCATGTTTCAACAGGAAAGTATTAATGTGCCAGTTCTGGGTATTATTGAAAACATGGCTTATTTTACGCCTGCAGAATTACCAAACAATAAATACTATATTTTTGGTAAAGATGGCGCTAAACATTTGGCTGAAGATTTAGGCGTTCCGTTTTTAGGAGCATTGCCTTTAGTACAAAGCATTCGTGAAGCGGGTGATGTTGGCAGTCCGGCAGCACTACAAATAGAAACGCCTTTGGCAGATGCGTTTAAAAAAATCACTCAAAATGTCGTACAAGAAGTCGTGAACAGAAATGAAGATTTACCACCAACCGAGGCAATAAAAATTACCACTATGGCAGGATGTTCTGCCGTTAAAAAATAGGATATGACCACAGAAGAATTGAGGTTAAATATTGAAAAGGCACTCGATGAAATTCGTCCTTTTTTGCAAAGCGATGGCGGCGATATTTCGTTGCTTTCCATTGAAGATGACAAACACGTTAAGGTGCAATTAAAAGGAGCTTGTGTAGGTTGCAGTGTCAATCAAATGACTTTAAAATCTGGTGTTGAAATGACTATAAAAAAGTATGCACCACAGATAGAAACGGTCATTAATATTCAACATTAACATCCATTCAAAAAACAAAAAAGGTGGTTAAGAACATATTCTTAACCACCTTTTTTGTTAAATATATTAAATATTTAAAGAATCTTTTCTTTTCTTAAAAAGGTATCTAAATTATCAGCGGCATCAAAACAATTACTGACTTTTGGAATTTCAGTACAGTATCTTGAGTTTATATCATGTCCTTTACATTGAAAGTCTGATAAATCAACCTTTTCAAAGTTTTTGTTAATGACTAAGCATTGGTTGTAAAGACTGTCAATAGTAAGACAATCTTCTACATCTACGCCGTTTTTTAAAAGGTATCCTTTTAAATAATTTTCAATAGCATGTTGTGAGTTTTTACAAACTAAGAAAGACACCATGTCTTCTTCTGGTCTAAACAATTCTTGTTTAGCTTCATTTAGTTTTTCTAGGGCAGTAATGAAATGTTCCTTGGCTTTTGTTCCCATAATTTATGGATTTTAAAGGTTATAATTAAAAAGCATATTCTAAATGCCATTTTATTTGACATTTAGAATATTGCTTTAAGGTATTCAGCTTTACCCTTAGTTTTATAGTTACATATCTCTATAAATTTCTAAGCGTTCCCATTTTGAATTTACTTCTTCTTGTGCTTGATTAAGTAATGATTTACCTAATTCTGCATCATCTTTAACAACTCTTGTAAAACGGGTTTCATTATACATAAAATCACTTAAAGGAATGGTTGGTTTTTTTGAATCCAATCTAAATTTCTTTCCTTTTTCTTGTTGTGGGTCAAATCTAAATAATGGCCAGTAACCAGAATCAACGGCTTTCTCTTGTTGTTCTGCACCATGTTTTAAATCGTAACCATGTTCACCACAATGAGAGTAAGCAATAATTACAGATGGTCCAGGATATGCAGCAGCTTCTTCAATAGCTTTAAGTGTTTGTAAATCTTTGGCACCAATAGCTACTTGTGCAACATATACATTTTGATAAGACACCGCTTGTAAGGCTAAACTTTTCTTACTGGTACGTTTTCCGGATACCGAAAACTTAGCACTTGCGCCTAATGGTGTTGCTTTCGAGGTTTGTCCACCAGTATTGGAATAAACTTCAGTATCTAAAATTAAAATATTAATATCTTCACCCGAAGCTAATACGTGGTCTACACCGCCGTAACCTATATCATAAGCCCAACCGTCTCCGCCAATAATCCATACGGCTTTTTTACGTAGATATTCGGTTAAGTTGCTAAGTTTGATAGCATCATCATTGTTATCAAGAACTTTTAGGGTTTTCTTAAGGTCTTCAATGTCGGCTATTTTTTTAGCTTTCTCAGTTTCAGTGACCTCAGGATTTGATAAAATAGATTCTACAATTTCACTGCCTACTAAAAATTCAAGTGATTTTAATAAATCAACCGCTATTTCTTGTTTTTTGGTGAGTGCTAAACGCATGCCTAAACCAAATTCAGCATTATCTTCAAATAAGGAGTTTGCCCAAGCTGGACCTCTACCAAATTCGTTGGTTTTATAAGGTGTTGTTGGTAAATTTCCTCCGTATATGGATGAACAACCAGTGGCATTAGCAACTAAAATACTATCACCATATAATTGAGTGAGTAGTTTAATATAAGGTGTTTCACCACAACCAGAACAAGCACCTGAGAATTCAAATAATGGTTCTAAAAATTGTGAGCCTTTTACATTGGTTATCTGCAGCTCACTTCTATCATAATAAGGAAGTTTTACAAAGTAATCCCAGTTATTATTTTCTTCTTCTTTGTAATCAAGTTTTTTTCTCATGTTGATAGATTTAAAATCATCTATCTCTTTGCTTACCGCTGGACAAACAGCTACACAAAGGTCACAACCTGTACAATCTTCTGGAGACACTTGTAAAACATAAGACTCTGTTTCAGTATCAAAAGGTCTTCCTTTAGCAGGAACCGCTTTTAAAGAAGAAGGAGAGTTTACTAACATGTCATTTGAAACTACTTTTGATCTAATAGCAGCGTGAGGGCAAATGGCAACACACTTGTTACATTGTGTGCACAAATTAGCATCATCCCAAATAGGAATAAAGTCCGCAATACCTCGTTTTTCGTATTGTGTAGTTCCCGTTGGGAAGGTACCGTCCACAGGAAATGCGCTAACAGGCAATTCGTCCCCAGCACCAGCCAATATTTTTTCTAATACGTCTTTAACAAAACCATCAGGAGCATTGGTCATGGCAGAAAGCAATTCTTTTTCACTACTGGATACTTTAGGATAGTCTACTTTTTGTAGATTCTCCAAAGATTTATCAACCGCATTAAAGTTCATTTTTACAATCTTTTCTCCTTTATGGGAATAAGATTTTACAATGGCATCTTTAATTTTTTGAATGGCTTCATCTTTAGGTAATATTCCAGAAATAGCGAAGAAACATGTTTGTAAAATGGTATTGGCTCGCTTGCCTAAATTAGCTTCTTGAGCAACTCTACTGGCATCTATAATATAAAATTCGGCCTCTTTTTCTATAATTTCTTTTTGAAGTTTTTTTGGTAGTTGATCCCAAATTTCTTCTTTAGAATAAGGAGAGTTTAGTAAGAATGTTCCGCCTAATTTTAGGTCGCTTAACATATTATATTTTTCAATAAAATTGAATTGATGACTTGCAATAAAATCTGCTTTATCAATTAAATAGGTTGAGTGAATGGGTTCTGGCCCAAAACGCAAGTGAGAAATGGTTTGTGCACCTGCTTTTTTAGAGTCATATACAAAATAACCTTGAACATAATTATCGGTAGTATCTCCAATAATTTTAATAGAGTTTTTATTGGCTCCAACAGTTCCGTCAGATCCTAAACCATAAAACATACAGTTGATGGTAGAACGTTTTACGGTAAAATAATCATCAATTTCTAAGTTAGTATGAGTAACATCATCATATATACCGACCGTGAAATGATTTTTAGGTTTCGCTTTTAATAATTCATCATAAATTCCTTTAACCATTCTAGGGTTGAATTCTTTAGAAGACAGACCATAACGACCACCAACCACTTGAGGCATTTCAACATCACTTTCAGTTAATGCTGAAATAATGTCTAAATATAAAGGCTCTCCAATACTTCCTGGTTCTTTTGTTCTATCTAAAACGGCAATTTTTTTAACGGTTTTAGGTAAGAATTCAATGAAATTCTCAATAGAGAAAGGTCTGTATAATCTTACTAAAAGAGCACCTACTTTTTCGCCTCTTTCCACCATTTCATTAACGGTTTCTTTAACGGCACCTTCACCAGAACCCATAATGATAATAATGCGTTCAGCTTCTGGATGTCCTATATAATCAAATAAATTATAACGACGTCCTGTATGAGCGTAAAACTCATCCATAGTATTTTGTACAATTTCAGGAACTTGTTGGTAGAAAGTATTAGAAGCTTCTCTGGCTTGGAAAAATACATCTGGATTTTGTGAAGTTCCTTTAATAACTGGGTGATCGGGATCTAATGAGCGTTTTTTATGATCCATAATTTTATCTTCTGGCATCATGGCTTTAATAATGCTATCAGGAATGGCATCAATTTTTGAGATTTCATGAGAGGTTCTAAAACCATCAAAAATATTTAAGAAAGGCACTCTTGATTTTAAAGTGGCTACTTGAGATATCAATGCAAAATCTTGAGCTTCTTGAACAGAGCCTCCAAATAGCATGGCAAAACCTGTTTGTCTTGCAGCCATAACATCAGAGTGATCACCAAAAATGGATAAGGCATGTGTTGCAATGGTTCTTGCTGCCACATGAATAACAGTTGGTAATAATTCACCAGCTATTTTGTACATATTAGGAATCATAAGGAGCAATCCTTGTGAAGCAGTAAATGTGGTTGTTAACGCACCAGCTTGTAACGCACCATGAACAGCTCCTGCTGCGCCTCCTTCACTTTGCATTTCAACAATTCTAGGAATGTTATTCCAAATATTTTTTTGTCCTTTTGAACTATAAACATCTACATGTTCTCCCATGGGCGATGCAGGTGTTATTGGATAAATAGCACAAACTTCGTTGGTTTTATGTGCTACTCTAGCTACGGCCTCATTAGCGTCACATATTAGCTTTTCAAATCCTTTTTCCATAATATTATAATTTTATTAATCAGGTATTAAATAATAAGTGTGAAATTATAAACATTGGATTACTAATTCTATGACTTATGTCAGTTCTAAAAAAAAATTGGATGATTTCCTTTTTATGATATATATCATATTTTAAAAAGCATTTGTTTACATGAAATAAAAAAGGGATGCATCCGTTTAGGTGCATCCCTTTTTTAGCTATTGTTTTAGCTAAGAAGTATTATGTTAACTCAAAAGTAATACAACATTATCGTATGACTCATGCGGAAAAATAGCAGCAATTTATATGTTAATATGAAATTACTCGCCGTGTAACCAAACTTTTTTAGCCAAAAGTGTTTCTTCAGATTCAACATGATTTTCATCAGGAATACAACAATCTACAGGGCAAACAGAAGCACACTGTGGTTCGTCATGGAATCCTTTGCATTCAGTACATTTGTCTGAAACAATAAAATAGAATTCATCAGATATTGGATCATTTTCTGCATCGGCATCAATGTCTCTTCCATCAAGAGTTGTCACAGTTCCGCTTAAAGCAGTTTCATCTGAGTAAGACCAGTTTTGATCGGGTTCATATATTGCATTGTTTGGACATTCTGAAATACAAGCATCACAATTTATACAGTCTTCGGTGATAATTATAGCCATAATTTTTAGATTTTTTAATTATAATATAGTACAATATTAATCTTAATTAGAGTTTCAGTAAATGATAAAAATCATATTTCATATTAAAAAGTGAAATTATATTTGGTTACTTTAAATATAATGACAATTGGTCATTTTTTAATAAATTAATGAAGTATAAATTATGATAACAGAAAAATTGAAACTCCAACCAGAGGTCTTAGAAGCTGTAGTAATTAGATTTGTTGGAGATTCTGGAGACGGCATGCAATTAACAGGAACCCAGTTTTCTGACACCTCAGCAATGTTTGGGAATGATATAGCTACATTTCCAAATTATCCTTCAGAAATTAGGGCTCCACAAGGAAGTTTATATGGGGTTTCAGGATTTCAAGTACATATAGGTAGTGTTGAAGTAAGTACACCAGGTGATAATTTAGATTTGTTGGTAGCCATGAATCCTGCAGGCTTAAAAACAAATTTATATGCATTAAAACCAGGCCATACCATTATAGTAGATACAGATGCCTTTAACAAAAAGAACTTAGAAAAGGCGCAATATGAAACCAATCCTCTTGAAGATCATAGTTTAGATAACTATAGAGTGATTCAGGTTGATATGACTTCTTTAACTAAAGAAGCTTTAAAAAATGTGGAAGGATTAGATAATAAAGCAATTACTAGAAGTAAAAACATGTTTGCTTTAGGAATGGTGTATTGGATGTATGGACGAGCCAAAGAGCACACCATTGATTTCTTTAATAAAAAGTTTAAAACTAAACCGCATTTAATTGAAGCTAATACTAAGGTGTTAAATGCAGGCTATTATTTTGCTGAAACTTTAGAACTCATACCAAACGCATATACCATTTCACCAGCAAAAATGCCCTCTGGAACCTATAGAGTTATTATGGGTAATACCGCAACTGCTTGGGGATTTTTAGCAGCGGCAGAAAAATCTGGGTTAGAACTTTTTTTAGGGTCATATCCCATAACACCTGCAACCGATATTTTACACGAAATGGTAAAGCACAAACATTTTGGAGTGAAAGCGTTTCAGGCAGAAGACGAAATTGCTGGTATAGCATCGGCCATTGGTGCTGCTTTTGCTGGAGATTTAGCGATTACCACAACCTCAGGTCCTGGTTTAGCATTAAAAGGGGAAGCGCTAGGATTGGCAATGATTATGGAATTGCCATTAGTAGTTGTAAATGTTCAACGTGGAGGCCCTTCTACAGGATTACCAACAAAAACAGAACAATCAGATTTAATGCAAGCTATGTATGGTAGAAATGGTGAAAGTCCTGTTATTGTCATTGCAGCAAGTACGCCTGCAAACTGTTTTAACTTTGCGTTTCAAGCCGCTAAATTGGCTTTAGAGCATATGACACCAGTTATATTGTTAACAGATGGTTATATTGCAAATGGATCAGCACCATGGAAAATTCAAAGTATTGATGAGCTTCCTGAAATAAAAAATAACATTACTAAGACTGCTTATGAAAATTGGCAACCATATACTAGGAATCAAGACACCTTAGCCAGAAATTGGGGAATACCAGGAACGCCTGGATTTGAACATAGAATTGGCGGTTTAGAAAAAGACAGTGTAACGGGTAATGTAAATCAAGCGCCGGAGAATCATGAAAAAATGACAAAAATCAGAGCTGAAAAAGTCAAGCGGGTTCAAAATTATATTCCAGAGATAAAAACTGAGTTTGCCGATTCTGGGGACTTACTTGTTGTTGGGTGGGGCGGAACTTACGGGTCTTTACATTCTGCTGTAAAACAAATCAACCTTGAAGGTTATAAAAATATTGGATTTGCTCACTTTAATTACATTAATCCACTCCCAAAAAATACCGAAGCTTTATTCAAAAGATTCAAGAAAATTTTGGTTTGTGAGTTAAACAACGGTCAGTTTGTTAATATCCTTAGAATGAACTTTAATGGTTTTGAATTTTTACAGTTTAATAAAATTCAAGGCTTACCTTTTGGAAATAATGAACTTATAGATGAATTTAAAAAACTAGTAAAATAATTATGGAAGCAATTGTAGAAAAAAAATATACCTATAAAGATTTTGAAAGTGACCAAGAAGTAAGATGGTGCCCTGGATGCGATGACTATGTTATTTTACGATCCATGCAAAAAGCGCTTCCAGAAATGGGCGTTAAAAAAGAAGAGGTTGTATTTGTCTCAGGTATTGGTTGTTCATCACGCTTTCCTTATTATATGGACACGTATGGAATGCACTCCATTCATGGTAGAGCACCAGCTATTGCATCTGGAATAAAATTGGCAAATCCAAAGTTAAGCGTATGGGTTATGACTGGCGATGGCGATGCTATGGCCATTGGTGGAAACCATTTTATTCATGTATTAAGAAGAAATATTGATTTAAACATTGTTTTGTTTAATAATGAAATTTACGGGTTAACAAAAGGGCAGTTTTCGCCAACATCTTTAGTAGGCCAAAAAACAAAATCATCTCCTTATGGAAACACACAACCACCTTTTAGTCCAGGTGAACTAGCCTTAGGTGCTAATGCTAGGTTTTTTGGAAGAATAGGAGGCAATGTTCCCAAAGATATTAGTCAAATGCTCATTGAGGCTCATAAATTTAAAGGAACCTCATTGATTGAGGTCTTACAGAATTGTGTTATTTTTAATGACGGATGCTATAACCACATTACTAATAAAGACGTAAAAGAAGACAAGCAGATTTACTTAGAACATGGAAAACCAATGATTTTTGGTAAAAATAGAGATAAAGGTTTAAGGTTAAATAAACTGAAATTAGAAGTGGTTACCATTGGCGAAAACGGTATTACAGAAGACGACCTTTTGGTACACAATGCTAAGGAAAAAGACCCTACAATGCATCAAATGCTAGTAAGGTTAGAATACCCTGTTGCAACAGGTATTATTAGAAGTTTTGACGATGTAACTCTTGAAGAACGAGAAGATGCTTTGACCAAACAAGTGAAGGCAAATTCTAAGTTTTCAAAAACAAATGATTTGTTCTTTTCAGGAGAAATATATATGGTAAAATAATTTATTAAAAACTGACTTATATCAGTAAACAAGCAGATTATAACCAGTAATTTTGAACAAAATAAATAGAATATTTTAAGATGGAATCTGAAGCTATCATTGTTTTTTTATTAGCCGGAATTGTTTTAGTCGCAGGAGCAAATTTCTTATCAAATTTAATTTCCCATAAATCAGATAACCTTCAAAAGCGAGAGCCTTATGAAAGTGGTATGACAACTATTGGGCCCACTTGGGTTCAATTTAAAGTAGGGTATTATCTCTTTGCTATTTTATTTTTAATCTTTGATGTTGAGGTGGCATTTTTAGTGCCTTGGGCTGTTGTATTTAAAGATTTTGGAGCGGTAGCTTTAATAGAAATATTTGTATTCTTATTGATTTTAGGATTAGGATTAATTTATGCATGGAAAAAAGGAGCATTAAAATGGGAGTAGACGACAAAGAACGATTTTTATCACAGGCTGAATACAGAAATCAAGAAATTCCTAAAGATTTTCCCGGAAAAGTTATTCCGGCAGGAAATGGAGCTAACGTGATTGTTACTTCATTGGATCAAATAATCAATTGGGGGCGATCAAATTCACTTTGGTCGCTTTATTTTGGCACCAGTTGTTGCGCCATTGAAATGATGCAAACTGGAGCTGCCAGACATGATTATTCGCGATTTGGTTTTGAAGTGGCTCGGCCTTCCCCAAGACAAGCCGATTTAATTATTATTGCTGGAACCATTGTCAATAAAATGGCACCGGTTTTACGAAGATTATATGATCAAATGGCAGAGCCAAAATATGTCATTGCCATGGGGGCCTGTGCTATTTCTGGTGGTCCGTTTTTCTATAATACGTATTCCGTAGTCAAAGGTGCAGACCATGTGATTCCTGTTGATGTTTATGTACCAGGTTGTCCACCACGTCCAGAAGCTTTATTGCAAGGGATGTTGATGCTTCAGGATAAAATCAGAACTGAAAACATGAAACATAAAGAGAATCCTATTGATGGGTTTGATGAAGGTATTTAAATAACAAGTTATGACTAATGAAGCCTTACAAAATTTAATAAATAGCTGGATTACGGATTTAGAATTTTCTGAAGAAGAATCTCAGTTTTTAAATATTACCGTTACCCCTGAACATCTTCATCAATTAATGTCAGACTTGAAGTCTAATAAGGAGACAAGTTTTGATTATTTATTCTGTTTAAGTGGTGTGGACTGGCAACCAGAATTAGGCGTTGTATATCATTTAGAGTCAACTACTCACAGACATAGTATTGTTGTAAAAGTAAAAACTGCTGATAGAGAAAATCCAGTTTTTGATTCTGTTTGTGATATCTGGAAAACAGCTGAATTTCATGAACGTGAAGTTTATGATTTCTTCGGAATAAAATTCAATAATCATCCTAATTTAAAACGATTATTCTTAACTGATGAATGGGAAGGATTTCCATTAAGAAAGGACTATGAAGATGAAATTAACATGGTTATTAAATAGGTGATTATGGAAACAACTTTAGTTAAAAGCAATTTTAAATCAGAAGAGTATTTTATTAATATGGGTCCACAACATCCTGCTACGCACGGTGTTTTAAGACTTTTATTAACCATTGATGGAGAAATTATTAAAAAAGTAGAACCAGATTTAGGCTATATACATCGTTCCATTGAAAAAATGTGCGAACGTGATAGCTATCAACAAATAGTGCATCTTACGGATAGAATGGACTATCTATCTTCTCATATAAATAATGAAGCCGTTTGTTTAACCGTTGAAAATGCCCTTCAATTAGAACTTCCAGACCGTGTAAAAGTCATTAGAACCATTCTTAGTGAATTAACCCGAATTGCATCGCATTGTTTGTGGTGGGGCGTTATGGGAATGGATGTTGGTGCACTTACAACCTATTTTTACGGCTTCAGAGATCGCGAGATGATTAATGATATTTTTGAAGAAACATGTGGAGCACGGTTAACCATGAATTATAATATTCCTGGTGGCTTGATGTTTGATATTCATCCAAATTTTGTTCAAAGAACTAAGGATTTCATTGCGCATTTTAAAACAAAATTACCGGAATATGACACCTTATTAACAGGTAACGTCATCTTTCAAAAAAGAACAAAAGGTGTGGGCGTTTTGTCCAAAGAAGATGCTATTTCATTCGGAGCATCAGGCCCAGTTGGTCGTGGTTCAGGATATTCTTGCGATGTAAGAAAACATCATCCTTATAGTGCCTATGATAGAGTAACTTTTAATGAAGCGCTAAAAACTGAAGGCGATACCTTCGCAAGATATCAAGTTAGAATTCAGGAAATGTGGGAAGCTATGTCCATCATAGAACAACTTATTGATAACATTCCAGAAGGAGAGCATAAAGTAGCTACCAATGCTGTAATAAAATTGCCAAAAGGTGAGTATTACCAAAAGGTGGAAACGGCTCGCGGCGAATTAGGCGTTTATATTA
Source organism: Flavobacteriaceae bacterium CG_4_10_14_3_um_filter_33_47 (assembly GCA_002784145.1). Classification (GTDB taxonomy): domain Bacteria; phylum Bacteroidota; class Bacteroidia; order Flavobacteriales; family Flavobacteriaceae; genus Yeosuana. The sequence continues at coordinate 22,820 of PFKE01000040.1, forward strand.
TTAGTATAGGTACAAAAAATCCATATCGACTCAAATTTCGTTCTCCAGGATTTTCAAATTTATCCTTATTAAATCATATTGCGGTTGGTGGAAAAATTGGAGATTTAGTAGCCTCTATGGCGACCCTTGACCTAGTAATACCTGATATTGACAGATAAAATGAGCACAATGAATATATCTTTAAATATAACAGAAACAATTCAAGAATGGCTTATCGGCTTCATGCCAGAAGGCGTGGCAAGTATTTTGGGAATGAGTATTGTTGCGTTAATTTATTTAGCAATTTTTGCTGTTGCTGGGCTATACTTGGTGCTTTTAGAGCGAAAGGTTGCTGCTTGGTTTCAATTGCGAATTGGCCCGAACAGAGTTGGATATTGGGGTTTGTTTCAAACCATGGCAGATGCCTTAAAACTTGTATCCAAAGAATTAACCGGGACCGTTAAAGCGGATAAATTTTTATACAATTTAGCACCATATTTTGTCATTATATCTTCATTAATGGCCTTAGCGGTGTTTCCGTTCACCAAAGAATTTCAAGCCTTTGACATTAATATAGGCATCTTTTTTTTAATTGCCATTTCCTCTGTTGGTGTGATCGGTATTTTACTGGCTGGTTGGAGTAGCAATAACAAATTTGCTCTTATTGGGGCTATGCGTAGTGGTGTACAAACCATAAGTTATGAATTGTCCATTGGGTTATCATTATTAACCATGGTATTATTAACAGGAAGCTTACAATTATCAGAAATTGTAGAAACACAAAAAGAAGGTTGGCTCATTTTACAAGGACATGTGCCCGCAGTAATTGCCTTTATGATATACATGATTGCAGGAACTGCTGAAACTAACAGAGCACCATTTGATATGGTTGAAGCCGAATCTGAGCTTGGAGCTGGTTTTCATACGGAATATTCAGGAATGAAGTTCGCCTATTTCTTTTTAGCAGAATTCATCAACATGTTCATTATTGCAGCCATTGCAACCACCGTATTTTTTGGAGCCTGGTTATCACCTTTTGGAATTACAGAATCTATTCCTTGGTTAGGCGTTTTCTGGTTCTTGGGAAAAACCTTGATGTTAGTATTCTTAATGATGTGGTTTCGATGGACATTTCCACGATTAAGAGTGGATCAGTTACTAACACTCGAATGGAAATACTTGTTGCCAATCAACTTGGTTAACATCGTTATAATGGCCATCATTGTTTGGTTGAACTTAACCATTAAATTTTAGAGGCATGAGTTATATTTCAGATATATATACAGGAATAAAAACACTGCTAACCGGTATGAGTGTTACCGGAAAGTATTTTTTAACGTCTAGAAAAGGAGCCATTACACAGCAATATCCAGATAATAGGAGCACCTTAAAAATGTTTGAACGTTTTCGTGGTGAGGTAGTGATGCCGCATGATGAAAATAATGAACACCAATGTACTGGTTGTCAAAAATGTGAGCTAGCTTGTCCTAATGGAAGTATAGAAATAATCTGGGATAGAGGTATTGATGAAGCAACGGGCAAAAAGAAAAAGTTTATTGATAAACATATTTACCATTTAGGATTATGTACCATGTGTGGGTTGTGTATTGAAGCGTGTCCTACAGATGCCATTGTGTGGGCTCAAAATTTCGAGAACTCAACCTATGATAGAACACAATTAACAAAAGTATTGAACAGGCCCGGATCAAAAGTTAAAGCTGGCGTAGAAGATTAAGCATATGGAAAAGTATATTTTTTACATCTTATCGGTTATTATTATTGTATTTGCGATGGCTTCAGTAAGTAGCCGTAAAATGCTTCGTTCTGTAATTTATCTATTGTTTGTGTTATGCGGCATAGCAGGTATTTATTTTTTAATAGATTATAACTTTTTAGCGGCTATTCAACTTACGGTGTATGCCGGAGGTATTATAGTGCTTATTATTTTTTCGGTCTTGCTTGTTCACCATATTGAAATGGAACTTGAAATGGCAAAACCATTAAGAAAAAGTATGACGGGTTTATTATGTTTATCAGGTTTAGCTGTTTTCTTATATACCATTTATAATAATGACTTTCATGTTGTAGAAAATAGCGTTACAACTTCAACAGCTGATGTAGGAGCTAAACTTTTAAGCTATGAAGCTGGTGGATTTATATTACCATTTGAAGTCATAAGCGTATTACTTTTAGCTGCTATGATTGGAGCTATAGTAATTGCAAAAGGAAGAAAACTAACAGATAAAAATGACGACGTATTATGATAGCAGGCATTAGTATATTCGAAATTTTAACGGTAACATCCATCTTATTTTTTATTGGAATTTACGGTTTTATAACACGAAAAAATTTGATTTCAGTATTGATTTCTATTGAATTAATATTGAATGCGTCTGTGGTAAATTTTGTAGTGATTAATAAGTATTTATACCCAGATATGCTGCAAGGCGTTATTTTTTCAATTTTTATAATAGCAGTTGCGGCTGCTGAAACTGCTTTGGCGGTTTCTATCATCATTAATCTTTACAGACAGATAAGTTCTGTTGAGGTTAAAGACACTGAAATCATGAAATATTAATAGGTTGAATTATGAATATTAGTTACACTATATTAATCCCTTTAATTCCTCTAGCAGTATTTTTATTGTTAGGACTTAATAGTAAACGAATAAAACCTGCAATTTCTGGGTATATAGGAGTTCTTGGGCTGTCTACTTCGGCCGTATTATCATTTTATACAGCCTATCAATACTTTTTTGTAAGTGGAAAAGTGGATGGTGTTTATCAAACCATCGTTAATAAAACGGTGTGGATGAATTTTACAGAGACCTTGCATATTGATATGGGTGTTTTAATTGACCCTATTTCAATCATGATGCTTATCGTGGTTTCCATTGTATCACTCATGGTTCATATTTACAGTAGAGGTTATATGAAAGGAGATGACGGATATACCCGATTTTTCTCGTATTTATCACTATTTACGTTCTCTATGTACGGATTGGTTTTAGCCACAAACCTATTCCAAATTTATATTTTTTGGGAATTGGTAGGAGTCTCTTCATTTTTATTGATTGGCTATTATTACACCAAACCATCAGCAGTTTCAGCTGCAAAAAAAGCATTTATAGTCACTCGGTTTGCCGACTTAGGATTCCTTATAGGGATTTTAATTATGGGTTATTTTACAGGAACCTATGATTTTGAAACCTTAAACAATCCAGAAGGAGCAGTTATTTTAAATTGGGCGTCTACTTCATTTATGGGACTTTCAGTTATCACTTGGGCATTACTATTAATATTTTTAGGGGGCGCTGGAAAATCGGCTATGTTCCCGTTACATATTTGGTTACCTGATGCTATGGAAGGTCCAACACCAGTTTCCGCATTAATTCACGCAGCTACCATGGTCGTTGCAGGGGTTTATTTAGTAGCGCGACTGTTCCCAATGTTCTATTTTGTTGAACATGGTTTTGCATTGAATGTTGTAGCGTATGTAGGTGCTTTTTCTTCATTGTTTGCAGCAATCATAGCGATTACTCAAACCGATATCAAACGTGTTTTGGCATTTTCAACCATGTCACAAATCGGTTATATGATGTTAGCTTTAGGAGTTTCAGGTTATGAAGGACATGACGGTGTTGGGTATATGGCATCTAT
>PFKE01000135.1 GCA_002784145.1 Flavobacteriaceae bacterium CG_4_10_14_3_um_filter_33_47
AAAAACCAATGGGCTTTCATGAGCTTGCAATGATACGTTTTTACATCGGTATTTGTTTTTGAAAAGCATTGAAAATCTTGATACTGAAATAAGATTTTTGAAGCTTCAATCATTTTGTCAACATCCAATGCTTTTGATAAAAAGTAAGCACTTTCAAAGTTGAAAACATTTTTTTTTAAGGCAATTCTGTACGTATATGTTCTGCTTATGGCATCAAACCGGGCATGCGCTTCGGGTTTCACTTTAAAAATAGTATGAATGGCTATGTCTTTTGGTAAAAATGAATTGAGCTTAAATACCAAATCTTCTTCATCAAAAGTAAGTTCTGTATCAAAATGTGCAAACATTTGCAACGCATGTACACCGGTATCGGTTCTTCCTGCACCAACAATAGCTATAGTATCTTTTAAAATAGTGGACAATGCTTTTTCAATAACTTCTTGTACAGAAATAGCTTTGGGCTGATTTTGCCAACCATGATACTGTTTTCCGTTATAAGAAAGTTGAATAAAATACCTCAATCTATTTTGATACTTTTGTTTGAACAACAAAGATAAATAGATTTATCAGTTTAGATTTACCATTAACACTTTATAATGACAAAAATAGTATTGCTTTCTGATACCCATAGTTATATAGATGATTCTATATTAAAATATGTAAAAGAAGCCGATGAGGTTTGGCATGCCGGTGATATTGGCGATATTACTGTGACCGACGCCATAAAAAACTTAAAACCCTTAAAAGCGGTTTACGGCAACATAGATAATACCATGATTAGGTCTGAGTTTCCTGAGCATAACCGGTTTATGTGTGAAGATGTGGATGTTTGGATAACCCATATTGGTGGTTACCCAAAAGCTTACGATGTTCGGGTTAGAGAAGCGATTAGAGCAAATCCACCAACATTATTTATCTGTGGCCATTCGCATATCTTAAAGGTGATGCCCGATAAACATCTTGGGTTATTACATATGAATCCTGGTGCTGCAGGAACACATGGCTTTCATAAGGTAAGAACCATGTTAAGGTTTACCATTGATGGAAGCAAGATTGATAATTTAGAAGTGATTGAGTTTCATAAAAGGCATTAAAAAACCCAAAGCTTTCACTTTGGGTTTTAACGCACTAATACTACTAAGATGTTAGGTTTATCGCAATCGATCTACAGATTTTACAAGATCTTCATCCCTTTTAATGGCCTTGTTGGCTAATACCAAAAACACGATAGAAATAATTGGAAGGAACATCCCAATACCTTTCACAGAAACCATGGTTTCTCCAGATACATTTAGAGATAGATACACAAAAAATCCTAGTAAAAAAAAGTTTAATATGATGTTAAGTCGCCCCAAAACAAACTGAAGCTTCCTGTTTTTAAACATAAAAATGGAAAGTAATGAAAGTAAGGCAGAGCCTAAAAACAGGCTTAAATACAAGACTTTTTGAAACGCAAAGACTTTAATACCCTCTTTCGTTTCCCAAAGAGGAAATAAAAAAATGAAACCCGCAGAAATAGCTGCAGAAATCAAAAGATAAATTGTTTGTATGCGTTGTAACATTTTACAAAATAAAATTGACTGCAAAAATAACAGTTTCTTTATAAAACTAGCATTAAAAATTAAAATAAAGTTGTATTATTGCAGTAACAATGCTAGCAGCCACTTAAGTAGGTTGTTAATTCTTCAGATTAAAAATCATTTTTTTTTCAGAACAACTCAAATTTATACACATTTATAATTTTCAAGTAAACATCAAATGTTTGAAATTTCACAATTAAACGAAAAGAAACTCTCTGAACTTCAGGAGATTGCTCAAAAATTGAACGTTCCGAAGTATCGTTCATTAAAAAAATCAGACCTAGTTTATCAAATATTAGATCATCAGGCAACCAACCCAACATCTGTTGCAGAAGTTCTTAAACCTGAATCAACTACAACTGAAAACATACCTGCTCCAAATAAGCCTGTTCCAAATAAACCTGCTGAAAATCGGGACAAAAAACCAAGAGCACGTATAAAAAAACCATCAAATAATCCAACTAATAAAACGGCTGAACTTCCTTTTGAAAATAAAGCTTCCGAAATTCAGAAAAAACCAACTCCAGCAGTTATAGAAAAGAAGGTTGAAGAAAAATCAAATTCAGATTCAGCAAACAAAACAGCTGTTGAGAACAAGCCTAGGGATGTTCAAAAAAATCATCCTAAAAGAGAGCATACGCCTCAACAAAAAAGCCCCAATAAAAATCCAAATAATGGAAACAATAATGGGAATACTAACCAACCAAACCAGAATAGCCATGTAAATAATGGCAATAAAGATAACAGAAACCGTTATCGCGAACCAGATTTTGAATTTGATGCCATTATTGAAAGCGAAGGTGTTTTAGACATCATGCTTGATGGTTATGGGTTTTTAAGGTCGTCAGATTATAATTATTTATCGTCTCCAGATGATATTTATGTATCTCAATCGCAAATAAGATTGTTTGGTTTAAAAAAGGGTGATACCGTTCTTGGACATGTAAGACCTCCAAAAGAAGGTGAAAAATATTTCCCCTTAATTAAGGTTATAAAGATTAATGGCCAAAGTCCTGATGTAGTAAGAGATCGCGTGTCTTTTGAACATTTAACGCCCTTATTTCCAAAGGAAAAATTTAATATTGCAGAAAAACAAAGTACCATTTCAACAAGAATTATGGACTTGTTTTCACCCATTGGGAAAGGGCAACGCGGCATGATTGTATCGCAACCTAAAACAGGAAAAACCATGTTGCTTAAAGATGTGGCCAATGCCATAGCCGCCAATCATCCAGAAGTTTATTTAATGATTTTATTAATTGATGAACGTCCTGAAGAAGTTACCGACATGCAACGTAATGTAAGAGGCGAAGTTATTTCGTCTACCTTTGATAAAGAAGCTCATGAACACGTTAAAATTGCTGATATTGTTCTAGAAAAGGCAAAACGTTTGGTAGAATGTGGCCATGATGTGGTTATTTTATTAGACTCCATAACTCGTTTAGCAAGAGCTTACAACACGGTTCAGCCTGCTTCTGGTAAAATATTAAGTGGTGGTGTTGATGCCAATGCACTGCATAAACCAAAACGTTTCTTTGGTGCTGCTAGAAATATTGAAAATGGTGGGTCTTTAACTATTATTGCAACGGCATTAACTGAAACAGGTTCTAAAATGGATGAAGTTATTTTTGAGGAATTTAAAGGAACTGGTAATATGGAATTGCAATTGGATAGAAAAATATCCAATCGTAGAATATTCCCAGCTATTGACCTTACCTCTTCTAGCACCCGTAGAGATGATTTACTGTTAGACGAAAATACCATCCAAAGAATGTGGGTTATGAGAAAATATTTAGCTGACATGAATCCTGTGGAAGCTATGGAATTTATTAACGACCGATTTAAAAAAACCAGAAATAACGATGAGTTTTTAATTTCTATGAATGGATAATTAAAGGCTATCTCAAACGTATAAAAATGCTTTGGTTAACGCCAAGGCATTTTTTTTAAACCGATTGAAACCTTCTGAGATGGCTTTTGAAATGACCTCATAAATTTGTCTGTTCCATGTTCCAAAAACATAAGGCTCTTGAAACCCATTAAGAGTCCTTTAAAAATTAAAACATGGAGACTTAATGCTTCCACGATAGAAAAAACTTTGGATAATTTTTGAATTGAGAAAGTTTTATAAAAAAGGATTACAGTAAAGTGAAAACCATAAAAAAACCTCTCCTAAACAGAACAGAGAGGTTTTTAATATATAACTAGATTGTAATGCTTATAAAGAAGCCACATGCTTCGCTAAACCAGATTTAAGGTTTGAAGCTTTATTAGCATGGATAACATTTTTCTTAGCTAATTTATCTAACATAGAGGCTACCGAAGGAAATAAAGTCTCTGCTTCTTTTTTATCGGTCAACTCACGTAATTTTTTTATAGCATTACGGGTTGTTTTATGTTGATATTTATTTACAACGCGTTTAACTTGGTTGCTTCGGATTCTTTTTAACGCTGACTTATGATTTGCCATTAGTTCTTTTTATTATTAAAATTGTAGCCCGTAGGGGAGTCGAACCCCTCTTACCAGGATGAAAACCTGGCGTCCTAGCCGATAGACGAACGGGCCATTTGTTTTATAGGTGATAAATCTAATTTTTAGTTTAACACTTATTTCAAATAACATTCAATGTTTTCCATTGCGGATGCAAAAATACAACTATTTTTAAATGTCACAATAGCTTGGTAATATTTTTTTTAAAAATTTTATTTAATATGCTTTTGCGAACAAAACTCTATATTTTGAAGGCTTTCCGGTCAATACACAAGCCCCATGTTCTTCGTTTCTTTCTAAAGGAATACATCTAATGGTAGCCTTGGTAAGCTCTTTTATTTTAGCTTCTGTTTCGTTGGTGCCATCCCAATGGGCAGAAATGAATCCGCCTTTAGTTTCCAACACGGTTTTAAAGGCTTCAAAAGTATCAACTTCAGTAATGTGGCTATCTCTGTAATGCAACGCTTTTGCAAACAAACTCTTTTGCATAGCTTCTAACAATTGCTTTACCGTTGCAGTTAAATCATTTAAGGAAACTATCTCCTTGGTTAAGGTATCTCTTCTTGCTATTTCAACGGTGCCATATAGCAAATCTTTTGGACCAATGGCAATGCGTATTGGAACGCCTTGTAATTCGTGTTGTGCAAATTTAGCGCCAGGTCTTTGAGTATCTCTATAATCGTATTTTACAGAAATGTTCTGCTCTCTTAGGTTTGAAACAATGGTGTTTACCACTTTTGAAATGCTTTCAAATTCTTCTTCACTTTTATAAATAGGAACAATAACCACTTGGTTAGGGGCAAGACTTGGAGGTAAAACCAATCCAAAATCGTCACTATGGGTCATGATTAACGCGCCCATTAACCGTGTTGAAACGCCCCAAGAGGTTGCCCAAACATGGTCTTGCTTCCCTTCTTTGTTTGCAAATTTTACGTCAAAGGCTTTTGCGAAATTCTGGCCTAAAAAATGAGAGGTTCCAGCTTGTAAAGCTTTGCCATCTTGCATTAAAGCTTCAATACAAAAGGTTTCTTCGGCGCCTGCAAAACGTTCGCTTTCAGTTTTAACGCCTTGAATCACGGGCATGGCCATAAAATTTTCAGCAAAGGTTGCATAAACCTGATTCATCAGTTTTGCCTCGGTTATTGCTTCGGCTTTTGTTTCATGGGCGGTATGACCTTCTTGCCATAAAAATTCTGCCGTTCTTAAAAATAAACGGGTTCGCATTTCCCAGCGCACCACATTGGCCCATTGATTGATTAAAATAGGTAAATCTCTGTAGGATTGAATCCAGTTTCTGTAGGTATTCCAAATAATGGCCTCGCTGGTTGGTCTTACAATGAGTTCTTCTTCTAACTTCGCTTCTGGATCTACTCGCAATTTCCCCGGTCTATCAGGATCAGTTTGCAGTCTGTAATGGGTTACAATGGCACACTCTTTTGCAAATCCTTCGGCATTTTTCTCTTCGGCTTCAAAGAGGCTTTTTGGAACAAACAAGGGGAAATAAGCGTTTTGATGTCCTGTTTCTTTAAACATTTTATCAAGTGTTGCTTGCATTTTTTCCCAAATAGCATAACCATAAGGTTTAATAACCATGCAGCCTCTAACGGCAGAATTTTCAGCTAAATCGGCTTTCACGACAAGTTCATTATACCATTTTGAATAATCTTCTGCCCTAGGTGTTAGTTTTTTGCTCATATGTATGTTTTGGCATAAAAATTGTGACTATGTTAAATAATAAAATAGTTCAGCAAAACTAACTATTTTTGTTATGTTCAACAATAAAATAATAGAGATATGCAAATTAATACCTCCTTAAGAAAGAAAATTCCATTTATAGCTAGTTTAGGCTTGCTATTTGGTTTATCATCATGTGGTTCTTATCAATATGTTGGTGTTGACAGTGATGGTATTTACGATGCTTCAAACCCACACACAGTATATCAAGACGCTGTTGTTGAAGTAAACACCAATCCTAATAGTAGTAGTTACTACAAAAATTATTTCAGGGAGAAATCATTGGAATATGACAATATGGTCAATGACAACGCTATCTTTACCGATATTGATGAATACCAAGGAACAATTGTTGAAAATGATACCATGGATAACAATTACCAAGGCTATTCAGGTTGGGGTCAAAGCAATAGCACGGTTAGTATTAATATCTACGATAATGGATTTAACAACTGGGGATGGAATAACCCATATTACTCTGGTTGGGGATGGAATTCGTGGGGATGGAATGGCGGTTTTTATGATCCTTATTTCTATGGTGGTTTCTACACTGGTTGGTCCTTTTATAATCCTTACAGATACCATAGCTATGGCTATCCTTATTTTAATAATGGTTACTATACCAACAACTATTATGGAAGAAATCGTTCATATATTGGCAGCAGAAGAGGCGTTATAGCTTCTAACTTTCGCTCAGACTTAAACAATCGTGCAGAAAGTTCGGTCAATAGAACTTCAAGATATAATGCCAATAGTGTTTATAATACCTCTAGAAGATCAAGTAATGTATTTTCAAATTCAAATACGACCAATAGGGTTAATAGCTCAGGCGAATATAATACGGTAAGGAGAAGAACGTCAGCTGTATCAGCGCCTACTACAAACTCAACATCACGCTCTTCTTCAACCATTAGAAGAAGTTCTCAACCTTCTTCGGCTACTTACAATAATTCAACGAGGAGAAGTTCTCCTTCAAGTGCCACACCTTCTAGTAATTACAATTCTGGAAGTCGGAGCAGTAGCGGAAGTTCTGGAGTTTCCAGATCGTCTTCAAGGAGCAGTAGCGGTTCCAGTTCAAGTAGTTCCGGTTCGTCTGGCAGAAGACGTGGATAATTTTAAAAAATTAATTAAATAAGCTATGAAAAAATTAACCTTTTTATTCATGAGCGTGCTTACTATGTCTTTTGTTTACGGTCAAGACATTACGGATGCGCTAAGATATTCGCAAGACGACATTCAGGGTTCGGCAAGATTTAGAGCGCTAAGCGGTGCTTTTGGAGCTTTGGGTGGCGATTTAAGTGCCGTGAGTTTAAACCCCGCAGGCTCCGCTGTATTTACCAGAAGTTATGCTTCTTTTAGCATTTCAAATTTAGACACTAAAAATGATTCTCGCTATTTTAATGGTTTTAATACCACAACAGAAAATAAATTTGACATCAATCAAGGAGGTGCTGTCTTTGTGTTTGCTAACAACAATTCCAATTCTCCATGGAAAAAGTTTACCATAAGTATGGAGTATGATAAAACGAGAAATTTTGATGACCAATGGTCGGCTGTAGGAACAAACACGAATAATAACTCCATTGATTTATACTTTTTAAACTATGCAGATGGCCTAAGGCTCGATGAAATTTCTGCCTTGCCAGGGGAATCTATTTCAGATGCCTACTCAGAAATAGGAAACTTTTTTGGATTTGGACACCAACAGGCTTTTCTTGGTTTTGAATCGTTTATATTAGAGCCCGATTCTAATGATGATGCCAATACAACCTATTTTTCGAATCTTGCTAATGGAACATTCAATCAGCAATATACTTATGCTTCTACTGGCTACAACGGAAAAATAACGTTTAATGCCGCTGTTCAATATGAAGATAATTTATATTTAGGTATTAATTTAAATTCCCACTTAATAAATTACGACAGGACCACATTGCTTTTTGAAAGTAATTCTAATGTTGGTTCGATAATTAATGATATTGATTTTGAAAACACACTATCTACCATTGGTACTGGCTTTTCATTTCAATTAGGTGGTATTTTAAAGCTTAGTAATGAGTTTAGAGTTGGATTAACTTTTGATTCACCAGTATGGTATTCCATTGAAGAGGAGACTACGCAATTTTTATCTACCAATGGCACCAATGGCGCAGTGGTGGTTAATCCTCAAGTTGTAAATGTTTTCCCAAGATACAGACTTCAAACTCCTGCTAAGGCAACTGGAAGTTTAGCTTATGTTTTTGGAGATCAAGGTCTTATTAGCTTCGATTATTCTGTTAAAGATTACAGTAAAACAAAGTTCAGACCTAAATCCGATCCCGCTTTTATAGATCAAAATAATATTATTGGTTCTCAATTAACTACCGCTTCAACCTATAGAATTGGTGGTGAGTACAAGTACAAACAATTTAGTTTTAGAGGTGGCTACCGCTTTGAGGAAAGTCCTTATAAAAATGAAGTAACCGTTGGGGACTTAAATGGTTACTCTTTAGGTATTGGCTTTAATTTTGGAAACACCAAATTAGATCTAACCTTCGATGAGGCTAACAGAACCAATAAAAATGCATTATACCAAGTTGGCTTGACAGACGCCGCAACTGTTGATACTAAAAACACAAATGTAACCTTAACCTTAGGATTTAATCTTTAAAAAATAATTCCTAGGTTATAAAAAAAGCTTGAGCATATCTGTTCAAGTTTTTTTTTAAAATATTTCAGAGTTAAATAGATTCGTCAATTTCCTAACACTAGTCAACTTGCAGTTGCTTGAGCCTATTTTTTTTATATCTAAACACACAGAGATTAAAGGTTTAAACAAAGTTTACAAATACATTTTTAATTAAAAAACCCAAAAACATATTTGAACCATTAATATTGGCCCTTTGCAACTCTGTGACTTTGAACTTAAAAGTTTGAACATGAAGCATGAAACTTGAAACTTTGAAATCATTAATTATTAGTTAATTCAAAACATAACCAAAGTGAATTACTTATCTTTGCAGACTAAAAACTTGATTTTTATAATAAATGAAAATTAATAACAATATAGATGAATTTGACGCTTTAGGAAACGATCACATCGGAACGTCTTCAAATACCCCCATGCGAAATGACGCCTTTAAGCTTTCAAATGAAGAAAAAATTGAGATTATTAAGGACGATGTACGCCATATTATGGAAACCCTTGGCCTTGATTTAACCGATGACAGTTTAAACGGAACGCCCAACAGAGTTGCAAAAATGTTTGTTAAAGAAATTTTCAGTGGCTTAAATCCAGATAGAAAACCAAGTGCTTCTACCTTTGAAAATAAATATAAATATGGCGAAATGCTGGTTGAAAAAAACATTACGATGTATTCCACTTGCGAACATCACTTGCTTCCTATTGTTGGTAAAGCTCACGTAGCTTATATTTCAAACGGAACCGTTGTTGGCCTGTCAAAAATGAATAGAATTGTTGATTATTATGCCAAAAGACCTCAGGTTCAAGAGCGTTTAACCATTCAAATCGTTAAAGAACTACAAGAAGTTTTAAATACTGAAGATGTTGCCTGCGTTATTGATGCCAAACATTTATGTGTTAATTCAAGAGGGATTAGAGATGTTGAAAGCAGTACCGTAACCTCAGAATTTGGTGGAAAATTCAAAGAAAAAGCAATACGCAGAGAGTTTTTAGATTATATAAAATTGGATACTAAGTTTTAGGTTGTTGCTAAGCTGGCTTTTGTTGAGTAAATTTATAAGACAAAAAAAATGAAACTTTATTCTAAAAAAACACCAAGCTTCATCACTTTATAACCACATAACTTTATAACCAAATAACAACAAACACCTTAACAGCATAACACCATGCCACTTTACAAGCATCATAACATAAAAATATACAATTCACTTTCCGGACAAAAAGAAACCTTTAAACCCATTAACGAAGGTCATGTGGGCATGTACGTTTGTGGCCCTACGGTTTATAGCAATGTACATTTAGGAAATGTAAGAACCTTTTTGTCTTTTGATGTGATATTTAGATTTTTAAAACATTTAGATTATAAAGTTCGATATGTTAGGAACATTACCGATGCTGGCCATTTAGAAAACGATGCCGATGCTGGAGAAGACCGCATTGCCAAAAAAGCCCGTTTAGAGCAAATTGAACCTATGGAAGTGGTGCAACGCTACACGGTTGATTTTCATAACATTTTAAACACTTTCAATTTTTTACCACCAAGCATTGAGCCTACGGCCACTGGCCATATCATTGAACAAATTGAACTCATTAAAACCATTATTGATAACGGATTTGCCTATGAAATCAACGGTTCGGTATATTTTGATGTGCACAAATTCAATGAAACACACGATTATGGTAAATTAAGCAAGCGTAAATTGGAAGATTTAATCCATAATACCCGTGAGCTGGATGGACAATCCGATAAAAAGAACCCGCAAGATTTTGCCCTTTGGAAAAAGGCCGAACCACAACACATCATGCGTTGGCCGTCGCCTTGGAGCGACGGGTTTCCTGGCTGGCATTTAGAATGTACCGCCATGAGTACCAAATATTTGGGGGAGCATTTTGATATTCATGGCGGTGGCATGGATTTAAAATTTCCACATCACGAATGTGAAATTGCGCAAAACGAAGCTGCTAAAGGTCAAACACCCGTAAATTATTGGATGCATGCTAATATGTTGATCATGAATGGCAAGAAAATGGCAAAATCGACCGGGAACTATATTTTACCCGGTGAAATTTTTACTGGTGAGAACAGTAACATTACCAAAGCCTTTTCACCAAGTGTGGCTCGCTTTTTTATGTTGCAAGCCCATTACAGAAGCATTTTAGATTTTACCAATGAAGGCCTATTGGCCAGCGAAAAAGGTTTTTACCGCTTAATGGATGCCATGAGCCTATTAGAAAGTTTAAAAACCTCTGAAACATCAACTATAGATATTGCCTCTTGGAAACAAAGTTGTTACGATGCCATGAATGACGATTTTAATACACCTATTTTAATAGCCAATTTATTTGAAGGCGTTAAGGTTATCAATCAAATAAAAGATGGTTCTGTAACCATTTCTTCAGAAGACTTAATCACTTTAAAAGAAACCATCAAGGTGTTTACATTTGATATTTTAGGCTTAGAAAACAGTTCAAAAAATGAGTCTGGAACCGATAAACTCTCAGCTGCTATTGAAATCCTTATCCAATTAAGACAAGAAGCCAGAACTAACAAAGATTTTGCACTTTCTGATAAAATTAGAAACGAATTAACAGTTGTTGGTATTGAACTAAAAGATGGCAAAGATGGTACGACGTTTAGTTTGTCGTGAAGACGTTAAGTTGTTGATTTTCTTTTCGACTAAACAACAAACAACTAAGCAGCTTAAAAGCAAACAACGAAACAAAAAATACATGAAAAAAATACTCATCGCTCCGTTTTTGTTTTTAATAAAAGTGTATCAAGTCTTGATATCGCCCTTAACGCCAGCAACCTGTAGATATAGCCCAACATGTTCTCATTATGCCAAAGAATCCTTGAAAAAGCATGGGGTTTTAAAAGGAGGTTGGTTGGCCATAAAGCGTATTTTTAGTTGTCATCCTTGGGGAGGTTCTGGTTATGATCCTGTTCCTTAATAAAAAACGAGAAGACAAAGTTTTTGAAAATCTCGATAGCTTTCTGGAGAAACCATCTTTTAAAATTTACTCCTTTTTTATCAAAGAGAAATGGGTAGATGTTTTTGTAATTAATACGTTAGAATTAGTTTGTTTCCCAAATGCATATGAGTGAAGCAAAACAGACCTATTTAAAAGTATAGAATAAAAACAGCACAGATTTTATTAGAAAAAATGATGTTTTAGTTTTATAATACCTTGATTATTTATTGATGAGTCCTAATAACTCTTCTTCAAAATTGGAGGAAAATAGATTGGCATTACTGTTTACTATAATATTATTTTTATCAATAATTATCACCTTGGTCATAGGATAAATGGCTAAGGTATGCATAGATTCTTCGGGGTTTTTAAATTGATATTCATTTACTAAAGAAAAGCTGTTTGTTTTTAAAGTCTTAGCCCATGTTTTAAAATCATCATGATCTATGTTTACCGCAATGAATTCAACTTCTGGGTACTTTCTTTTAAGTTCGTATACTTTATAATGACTTTCCTTAAAATGTTCATAAAAATTATGAGACCAAAAATAAATGGCTGTTGGTTTTTTTATAATGGAATTAACATGTAATTCTGAATGTTCACCATTTACTAACTCAATATCAGGAAAAACTTCTCCGGGTTTAAGGTTATTTAATGACGCAGAGAGGTTTTTTATGATGTCATTGTTTTTCTTATGGGTGCTTTTACTTAAAAAAGAAGTTTTAACAACATCATTGTTTTCAACATGCTTATTTTTTGTTAAAAACCACATAGTAAAATAATATAGCAAATCATTTTTAATGGATTCATTAGTTACCATACTATCTATAAGCTTTAACCTATCAAGATTATAACAAACAGAGGTACTTTTAAAATGATTATCTTTAGAATGGTTTAGGTGTTTTTCTAGTGATAGATTGTTAAAGTTAGAACGTAAAAACGAGTTGTAGTTTAAATAATCTTTATATCTTTCATTGTTATATTCTACGTCTTTTCTGTAGCTATAAAAGTCTTTTGGTAGTTTTTTGAAAATACTTTGTTTATCATATCCAAAGTTTATAATAGGATAAATTTCTTTGTTTGAATAGTAGTTGTAATTAATGTTTGCTTTTGCAATGTCATTGAATAATTTTGATGCGTCGTTTTTTTTGATAAAACTACTTAGCTCTTCTGTTTTTTCTTTCTTTATTTCATTGATTTTATCTTCAAACACTTGAGGTTCTAATTGGCACAATTGAAAAATTTGTTTTTCAATAATTTCATTTTGTAAAAACTCATTGATTAAATAGTTGTTTTTTTTAGAACCATTGCCCGAGTATACCAAAGACTCGTCAAAATCTAGTGTATTTAGTCTAAACATAATGCTATCATTGGGTTCTAAGAGCACCATTTGTATTTCACTACCATGTCTAAATGTGTAAAAACCAGATTGCAAGTCATTAATTTTATAAGTAAACCTATTATGACTATCTAGTTTAACGGTATCTAAAACACGATCTGACTTTGAAATGATCACAAAATCATTGTTCGGATTGATAATTTCGCCACCAAAAAAAGCATACTCTCCTACATTGTTACTATCATTTTTGCAGGCTAAAACGGATAAACCAATGATTATAATGTATAAAATAACTTTCATAATTCTGTCCCCTCAATGGCTTTAAGATTTAAGCCACATTTATGCAAATTTATATTTTGCAATTAAGATGTGTTGTTAACACGCTGTTAAATATTTTGTTTGTAAAACTAGAATATTAATTGCCAGATGGTTATGTTCAATTATTTATTATTTTTTTCTAAAAATATCTTTTTAAAAATAAATGGAGTAAGTTTCTTCTAAAGGTTTGATTTTTCTACTTTTGCAGCAAATTTAAAACAACATCTATGTTATCAGTTTCAAACCTTTCTGTCCAATTTGGTAAACGTATTTTATTTGATGAAGTAAGTACCACATTTACTCAAGGGAATTGTTATGGAATTATTGGAGCCAATGGTTCTGGAAAATCTACCTTTTTAAAAATTATTTCAGGAAAACATGATCCAACGTCTGGGCATGTTAGTTTAGAAGCTGGTAAGCGTATGTCTGTATTAGAGCAAAACCACAATGTTTATGACGAGCATACGGTTTTAGAAACGGTTTTAATAGGAAATAAGCCTTTGTTTAAAATTAAAACAGAAATGGATGCTCTGTATGCCGATTATACAGACGAAAATGCCGATAAAATAGGAGAACTTCAGGTACAATTTGAAGAAATGAACGGATGGAATGCAGATAGTGATGCCGCAGCCATGCTTTCAAATTTAGAAATTAAAGAAGATCTTCATTATGTTTTAATGAAAGACCTTGATGGTAAGCAAAAAGTACGTGTTTTATTAGCACAGGCATTGTTTGGTAATCCAGATGTGTTAATTATGGATGAGCCTACAAACGATTTGGATTATGAAACCATCTCTTGGCTGGAAAATTTCTTGGCTAATTATGAAAACTGTGTGATTGTTGTATCGCACGACCGTCATTTTTTAGATGCTGTTTGCACACATATATCTGATATTGATTTTGGAAAAATTAATCATTATTCGGGTAACTATACTTTTTGGTACGAATCCTCACAATTGGCAGCTCGTCAGCGTTCTCAACAAAATAAAAAGGCTGAAGAGAAAAAGAAGGAATTAGAAGAATTTATTAGACGCTTTTCGGCTAACGTTGCAAAAAGTAAACAAGCTACCAGTAGAAAAAAGATGATTGATAAACTAAACATCTCTGATATTAGGCCAACCAGTAGAAGGTATCCTGCTATTATTTTCGAAAGAGACCGAGAGGCAGGTGATCAAATTCTTAACATTCATGGCTTAGAAGCTTCTTTAGATGGTGAATTGCTATTTACCAATATAGATTTAAATCTAGCGAAAGGCGATAAAGTGGTTGTTTTCTCAAAAGATTCCAGAGCAACGACTGCTTTTTATCAAATATTAAATGGTAAGGAAAAGGCAGATAAAGGTGAGTTTTCTTGGGGAGTAACAACAACACAATCTTATTTACCCCTCGATAACAGTGAGTTTTTTAATAATACCTTATCATTAGTGGATTGGTTGCGCCAATGGGCTACAACCGAAGAAGAACGTGAGGAAGTTTATATTCGTGGATTTTTAGGTAAAATGATTTTTAGTGGCGAAGAAGCTCTTAAAAAATCAAATGTGCTTTCTGGAGGTGAAAAAGTTCGTTGTATGTTAAGTAGAATGATGATGATAAGAGCCAATGTTTTAATGCTTGATGAACCAACAAATCATTTAGACTTAGAAAGTATTACGGCCTTCAATAATTCTTTGACAAATTTTAAAGGCACCATATTATTTACGACGCATGACCATGAGTTTGCCCAAACGGTTGCCAATAGAGTTATTGAATTAACTCCAAACGGAATTATTGACAGATACACTACTTTTGATGATTATATGCAAGACCCTAAAATAAAAGAGTTGCGTACTAAAATGTATACTGTAACCGCTTAGAATAGCGTCATTTATTCTTTTAATTCTGATGAAATTTTTTCAATTAAAGGAATAGCTTTATCCAATTCATCCTTGTTTACAAAAACCTCTTGCATGCCCTGTATAGAGGCACCAAAACCTGCAAGTCTGCCAGATTCAGTTTCATCTTTAACTATAGCATTAATACCTACTTCTTCAAGAGTATTAATCATTCGTTGAACAATGATAAAACTTCCCGTGAATATTTTAATATAGTTTGAGTCTGTCATCATCTGTAATTTAAGTGTTATTAAAGATACCATTTTTTAAATGAATACTTTAGAAACCAACTCAATTTGAGTATAAAAAAATTTTTGTTAATTAAAACTTAAAAGTGTTTCTTTGTTATAATTAATAATATTTTATATCTAGTGAAAAACGGTACAGTAAAGTTCTTCAATGAATCTAAAGGATTTGGATTTATCATTGAAAGTGGTTCTTCAAATGAGTATTTCGTTCATGTTTCTGGTTTAATTGGTAAAGTTACAGAAGGCAACAAAGTTGAGTTTGAATTAAAAGAAGGTAAAAAAGGATTAAATGCGGTTAATGTAAAAGTTATTGGTTAACCTCATTGATTTTTTTAAAGTTAAAAGCCCGCTTGTTAGCAGGCTTTTTTATTTTAAATATACTGTTTATTAAGTAGTTTGATTTAATTTAGTTTAATTCTTTCTTCTCTGTTTGCAAGTTCCCAGGCCGTGAAAAAAATTAATCTGGCTCTTTTTTCCAATAAATCATATGCTATTTTATCTGGCGTGTCGGTTGGTTTATGATAATCTGCATGAGTACCGTTAAAATAAAAAATAACGGGAATGTTGTTTTTTGCAAAGTTGTAATGATCAGACCGGTAATAAAATCTGTTGGGATCATTATCGTCATTGTAGGTATAATCCAGTTCAATGTTAAGATATGTTTTATTTACTTCTTCAGAAATAGTATGTAACTCTGTGCTTAACTTGTCAGAACCAATTAAATAAACATAATTAGGATTGTTTTCATGTTTAGAATCTATTCTTCCAATCATATCAATGTTTAAATTGGCAACAGTATTTTCTAAAGGAAAAATGGGGTTAACATCTGTATAATATCTTGAGCCATAAAGTCCTAATTCTTCACCTGTTACATGCAGAAACAACACGGATCTTTTTGGTTTGTAACCATCATTTTCAGCAGTCTTGAAGGCTTCAGCAATTTCTAAAATGGCTACTGTACCGGAACCGTCATCATCAGCACCATTATTAATTAGGCCATTAGTAGTAATCCCAATGTGGTCTAAATGTGCTGAAATAACGATAATCTCATTTGGTTTTTCTGAACCTTCTATAAATGCTAATACATTTTCTGATGCTTTTATACCGTTATTAAAAAAAGATTCAGGAATTTCTTGATAATAATCATCAGCGCCTAAAGGAGATAAAATATTATTGCTTATATAATGTTCTTTGATGAATTCAATAGCTTTTTTTTGACCTGGCTCACCTGTTTTTCTTCCTTCAAACGCATCTGAGGCGTAAATATAGAGAGCTTCTTTAAGTTCTTCAGAAGTAATGGTATTGGAGTATTTTAAAACATCAATTTGTTCTTCAGTCATTGAAGAATTTTGAGAATTACAATGAAGTAAACTCAAAAAACCAGAAAGGATTATTATTTTTTTTATGGTATACATATGATGGGTTTTTTAATAAATAATTCCGTTGTCAACTTTTATTCTTTGATTCATATTTGCTAGTTGCCACGCTGTTGCAAAAATAAACTTGGTACGCTTGGCAAGTATTTCAAAATCAATTTTATCTGAAGTATCGGTTGGTTTGTGGTAATCGGCATGTTCTCCGTTAAAATAAAAAATTACTGGAATGCCGTGAATTGCAAAATTATAATGATCAGAACGTTCGTAATAACGATTGCTATCATTTTCTGCATTGTAACGGTAATCTAAGGTTAATTTTGAAAAAGTGGTATTAACTTTTTCAGATAAATAATGGAGTTCATTGCTTAATCTGTCTGAACCTATTAAATATAAATAATCCTTGTTGTTTTTATGAATTTCATCAAATCGGCCAATCATATCAATATTTAAATCGGCAATGGTATTTTCCAATGGAAAAATGGGATGTAAGGTGTAATATTCAGAACCTTGTTTTCCTATTTCCTCTGCAGTTAAATTCAAAAACAAGATGCTTCTCTTAGGCCTAAAACCATCATTATCAGCTAATTTAAACGCTTGGGCAATTTCTAAAACGGCAGATGTTCCCGAGGCATTATCATCGGCGCCTTCGTAAATTTCGCCTCCTTTTGTGACGCCTAAATGATCATAATGAGCCGATATTATTAAAATTTCATCTGGGTTTTCTTCACCTTTTATAAAGGCAACAATATTTTCAGACGCTTTCGTATCTTTTGGCAAAAAAGACTCAGGGATTATCTGAAAATAATTATCGTTACCAAAAGGAGAAGATATTTGTTGGTTTTGATAGTAGGTTTTAATAAGGTTTGCAGCCATTTTTTGACCCATTTCTCCTGTAAAACGGCCTTTAAAGGTGTCTGAAGTCAGTGTGTAAAGGTGATTTCTTAATTCTTCAGTCGTTATGGTGTTAGAATATTTGACTACAAGGCTACTATCAACTATTTGAATACTGTCTTTTAAATCTTGAACTTTGACAGCGTATTTTTTTGTTGCGCAAGAACCAACTAAAGCAAAAGCAGATAGAATAAAGAGAATTTTCATTAAATGAGGCTTAATATAAAACCCAAAGATATGTAAAAATTAAATAAATGTTTTGATTAGTCTATGCTAATATCATCTAAATCAAGTTCTTCTAAATCTTCAATGGCATTTTCTTTTGATTCCTTTTCTTTTTCTTTTAATTCTTGATTATTTGAAACTTCTGTTTTAGAAAAGATGGCTTTATAAGAAGTTAATAGCAACGATATTATGGTTAGTAGAAAAATAAATTGAATCATTTTTTTTCCACTGCCTGATTTCTTTGATAAATAAAAGGCTAATATTCCCAACACTAGCGCTGCTATGGCAGGAAAAATTGATAAATTTGATACAGGAAGAACAGCTATAATAACAGATAAAACAGCTAATATAAGTGCAAAAATAGTAACGATTTTTTTCATTTTTTAGGATGCTTTTTTAGTTTTTAAGACCTTGAGCCGATTTAATTTTTAACTCGCCATTTCCAACAGGAATTTTAAATTTTCCATATACTATAATTTTATTCTCATCAGCTGTGAGCCAAAGCAGATTATTGTTTTTTCCTTGAAGTACTTGGTCACTGGAGCTTAATGCTAATTTATAACATTCTTTTTTTCCAATATTTGTTGAAATGGTTTCTTTACCAAGATAGGTTATTTGTGCTTTTACTTCTTCTCTGTCAAACACAATGGTAAAACTTTTTTTAGCTCCTAAAGACATATTTTTATAATCGAAAAGCCTTATACTATAAAGGGTGGATACAATATCTTTAGTTCCTGCATTTATTGAAAAGTTTTTATTTTCTTCCTTGTTGGTTCTCCTGCGCTGTACAGAATTAATAGTATTTGTTTTATGGTTAAAGGTGTATTTCATAAATTTATAATAGCCACCTTCGTTTATATCGCGCTTGTACAAGTAAGGTGTTAAGTTTTTAGGATTTACATAACTTTCATACAAATCTACTATTTTAAAAAAGTTATCCCATTTGCTATAAGTAGATGCGATACATTTAAGTCTTAACAGTGTTGCTTTTGAAGTTTTTGCTTCACTGGTTTCCATGGTAACTTGGGCAATATCGGTTAAAATACCAGACATATTATAAGAAGCTGTGTAAATTAATTTTTCACCAGCAACCACAGCATTATTTTGGGCATTTAATGATATGTTAGCTAAACATAAAAGGAAGATAAGGAGTTGTTTCATAAAAGATTTAGGTGTTTTTTTTATAACGAACATGTTTGCATTTATTGTGCCGAAATTACAAACTTTAAATAATTTTAATAAATTTTATTTCTATAATCTATATCGTACAGTGCAAATGACTTTTGTCATAGTTTTAGTAGATTTCAAATACTATATTTAATTATAATTTTAAAATCTAAAATAGATGAAATCGATTTTACTGCCTACAGATTTCTCTAAGAATTCTGAAAACGCCATTAAGTATGCCATGTCTTTGTTTAAAGATGTTACCTGCGATTTCTATTTTTTGAACGTTCAAAAGGCATCGTCATTTATTACGGATGATATGATGGTTATGGCATCTTCAGCCACTATATATCAAACCATAATAGATGTTTCAAAAAGATCCATTGCCAATTTAATTACAAAGATTGAAACCAAATATAAAAATAAGAAGCATACATTTCATTCGGTAGTAGATTATGATAATTTTATTGATTCTATAAATCAGTTAACAATTAGTAAACACATTGATTTAATTGTAATGGGTACTAAAGGCGCTACTGGCTTAGAAAAAGTTATTTTTGGCAGCAATACGGTTCATGTTATGCAAAGATGTATTGCACCAGTTTTAGCAATACCAGATGGATGCTTGTTTACTGGGTTGGATGAAATAGCTTTTACTACCAATCATTTAACTTTACATAATATTGAAGAACTAAAACCACTTAAAGAGTTATTGATGCTTCATCATTCAAAATTAAATGTATTGCATTTTGATGATATCGAAGGAGTAGGCAATCAAAAAAAGAAAAATAAGGTATTTTTAAAGGAACATTTTAATGATATTTCTTATGAAAATATAGATTCTTACAGCAAGGATTTACACAAAACCTTGGAAGAATATCTCCATTCCAATAATATTAAATTAATAGCCATGATGCGCCAAAAGCATTCATTTTTTGAAAGATTATTTAACAGACATCCAGAAGAAACTTTAGCGTTTAGTATTGATATTCCCTTTTTGGTTATGGAGAATAAGTAATTATTATGTCATTGATAACAAAAAGTCTCAAATTTTTCATATTTGGGGCTTTTTTTTATAGGAATGAAATTGTGAATATTCTTCATAAGGAAGAATAAATGTTACGCTTTATCTAATATAATCCAGTAAATCTAAATTTTAAATTAATATTGTTAAATCTTGCTTTATTAATTTTTATGACAGATCCATCACCATTACTTCAGACACTTAAAATAGGTAAAAAACGTTTGTTATACGGAATCGCTCTTTTTTGGGGTAGCCTTATACTATTTTTAGCCTTGGCAGATATCTTTATGAATCATTATGAGTTGATTGATAGCCTACCCCTTAGAAGGTTAGTAAATATTACTCGAGATGATGGTTTACCCAATTGGTTTTCCAGTATTCAGTTATTATCTGTTAGTATTGTTTTATGGATAGTTTTGTTTGTTTTAGTCTATTCTAAACCTAATTTAATCAGAAAAAAAAGTGAGAAAATAGGTTGGGGATTGAGCGCTTTATTTTTTACTTATTTAGCCGTTGACGATGGTTCAAAAATGCACGAAAGGATGGGTACGGCTTTTAGAAACAGTATTGAAGCTAGACATGAATATAATCCTGGTTTTATTTCAAACCTGTTTGACGTTTTCCCCAGTTATGGTTGGCAATTTGTTTTTGTTCCAATTTTCGGTTTAATAGCGATTTTTATGCTACTGTTTTTATTTAAAAATCTTAAAACAAAAACGCAGATGATATTTATTCTTCTTGGCTTTTTTTGTTATACATGCTCAGTCATTATTGATTTTGCTGAAGGCATGGATGTCAAGGTTTACGATTCAGTAATAGCTTTTTTTAATACGGATTTGTATTCTGTTGAGCATTTTTCAAGATTAATTGAAGAAGTATTTGAAATGGTAGGTAACACTTTTTTCATGTTAGGGTTTACCAATCAATTAATAAATTTATCAGATAATTGGAACATTCAATGGGTTGACTCTTTAAAAGTAAAATAATAGAAAGGCGTAAAAAGGGGGTTTTGTAAACGTTCTTTAAGCATCAGATCATGTTATTAATTTGTAACATTTTGATTGCTATATCGTCTTATAAATACATCAATCAAAATTACTTAACCATCATGAGACAGGACAATCAACTTTTAGTAATTACACATTTAAGTCAGTTGGCAACGTTGTTAACCGGTTTTGGAGGATTAATAATTCCTTTAATTCTTTGGTTAACCCAAAAAGAGAACGTTTATAACATGGATGAACAAGGGAAGCGTATTATCAAC
Organism: Flavobacteriaceae bacterium CG_4_10_14_3_um_filter_33_47; assembly: GCA_002784145.1. Classification (GTDB taxonomy): domain Bacteria; phylum Bacteroidota; class Bacteroidia; order Flavobacteriales; family Flavobacteriaceae; genus Yeosuana. The sequence continues at coordinate 21,185 of PFKE01000135.1, forward strand.
TTTCAACTTAGTTTAATCGTGTATGCCATAATTTGCATTCCATTAATTTTGTTTTTAGGATTAGGGATTTTAGGGTTTATCGTTTTAGGGATTATTTCAGTAGTGTTTCCTATTGTTAATGCTATAAAATCCAGTAACGGAGAATTACCTACATACCCTTTATCTATTAATTTTATTAGTTAATTTAGTTAGTAGCAGATAAAAAACGCCCACCAAATTTTGGTGAGCGTTTTTTATATCATTTTGTTTGTTTTCGCGAAGCTTTCTTAGTTATTTAACATAACTGGCATAACCAACATGGTAATAGATTCGCCTTCGTCAAGACCATCGGCAGGCGTTAATATGCCTGCACGGTTAGGTAAGCTCATTTCAAGCTTTACCTCATCAGCATTTAAATTATTTAGCATCTCAGTTAAGAATCTGGAATTGAAGCCTATTTGCATGTCATCACCTTGATAATCACAGGTTAAACGCTCTTCGGCTTTATTGCTATAATCTATATCTTCGGCTGAAATGTTTAATTCGGCCCCTGCAATTTTTAACCTGATTTGATGTGTAGTTTTGTTTGAGAAAATACTAACACGACGCACAGAGTTTAAAAATTGAGTTCTGTCAATCATTAATTTATTAGGATTTTCTTTTGGTATAACAGCTTCATAATTTGGGTATTTACCATCAATCAATCGGCAGATTAACTGTGAATTATCAAAAGTAAATTTTGCATTAGAATCGTTGTACTCAATGGTAACCTCTTCTTCGCTTCCAGCTAAAATTCCTTTTAAAAGATTTAAAGGTTTTTTTGGCATTATAAATTCAGCCAATTGACTGGCTTTAACATCTTCCCGTGTATATTTTACAAGCTTGTGTGCATCTGTAGCAACAAAAGTTAAACCTTCGGTAGAAAATTGAAAAAACACACCGCTCATTACAGGACGTAAATCATCATTACCAGCAGCAAAGATAGTTTTGCTAATAGCTGAGGACAAAATATCTCCAAGTACAATGGTTTTGCTTGGATCTTCAAGGGCGACTGTCTTTGGAAACTCTTCGCCATTGGCATAAGCTAAGGCATATTTACCATGGTTGGAGCTAATTTCAACAGTGTTGTTAACTTCAACTTTAAAGGTTAATGGTTGCTCTGGAAATGTTTTTAAAGTTTCAAGTAATAATCTTGCAGGTAAAGCAATACTTCCGTTACTATTGCTTTCTACATCAAGTAGCGAAACCATGGTAGTTTCTAAATCGCTTGCAGAAACTGTAAGCTTAGAACCATCTAATTCAAATAAAAAATTATCTAAAATGGGTAGTGTATTTGAACTGTTAATAACACCGCCTAAAACTTGTAATTGTTTTAATAAATAGGTACTTGATACTATAAATTTCATTTGATTGTTTATGTTTTTTTAATTGACAAATTTTACATTCATTTGAATAATATGACTCTTAAAAAAGTTGGGTTTAATGAATGGTTCATGCATTTATTAAAGGTTTAATTTTAAAAAATGCTATCTACAAATATATTCCATACAGACTAATATAAGAAACAAACTTATTAACATTTAATTGGTAAATGTTTTCTTTCGGATATAATTAAAAATAAAACCAAAAATTGCCAATAAGCTTAACGGTAATAGGATGTTAAAGACTTGCCAGCTTGTTTTTTGACTTGAAATTTTTTGTTGATCCAAAAAGGCTACGGCTATTTCTTTTGACCTAATGTTTATAAGTCCATCATCATCCAATAGGTAATTAACAGCATTCAATAAAAATTCTTTATTACCATATGTTTTGCCTGTCCATCTGTCAAACCCAAGTTCTTGAGGCATATTTCTAACGACATCATTTTTAATAACATCACCATCCGCAATAACAATCATTTTAGTTGGAGAACTTTCTTCTTTTACATTTGAAAGTTTTATGGGATTTATTCGGTTTTTATATACAGAACTAAAGGTTCCTTCCAATAACACTGCAAGGGTTTGATTTCCTTTGTTAAATAACGAAGGATTTGGTTGTTGGGTAACCACATCTAGGCTTATCTCTCTTGGTGTACCTTCTAATTTGGTTAAAGGTGCACTTTCCAACAAAATGGTTTTCTTAATATTGTTTTTTAAGGTGTCTATTTGATTGGCAAAATCAAACTTTACAAAGTTTAGATTATTGACAATGGGATGTTTGCTATTGGCTGATGCTAAAGGAGAATAGGGCCACTGTAAATGCTGAAACTGAGAATTGCTACCTTCTCCAATAGCTAAGGTAATGGGTGCAGAATAGAGGGTACTAATGATTACTGGATTGATACGAACACCATATTTAAAAAAGAAATCGGTTAGATTTAAATCTCTTGCAACCGCCAAGGTTTTTCCAGATTCGTTATATAAACTGTCTTTTTCTATGGCTATTTGATCAATTAGCCATAAACTTTTTCCGCCATTCATGTTAAATTGATCTAATACAAATTTTTCAGGTTCTAAAAATGGTTCTGTAGGTTTTGCAACAATAATTAAATCAAATGTTTTTAAATCTGTTAAAGATTTTTGTGCATTTACAGAAACACTATCTATCGTAAAAGGTGCTATGAAATAATATTCGCCTAATTTTTTTATAAAATCATAAATATAAAGATCATCAAGTTCTCCATTTCCTTTTAAAATGGCTATTTTCCGTTTTTTTGCTTTAATAAGCTTACTAAAACCGTCGGCAAAAGCATATTCTAAATGTTGTACTGAGTTTGATACCAATGCTTGTTGAGAAGCCCCAATTTTATTTTTCACTAAGGGGATGGTAACGGTTTTTCCGTTGTAACTGGCCAAAGCCCAGGGAAAAATAACTTCTTGTGTGTTTTTACCATTTTCTTGAACGCTTAATTGCATGGGTGTTAACCCGCGTTGTGTTAGCTGTTCAATATTTCGCTCTCGCAAAGATTCATCTTCTAACGGATTGATAAAGTTGAAAATGATATGGTGATTATGGGCCGAAAATTCTTCAAGCAATTGTTTGGTTTCTCTTTGCAGTCGTTTAAATTCTGAAGGAAAATCATGTCCCTCAAGAAACACATCAATGATAACAGGTGAATTGGCGTCATTGATAATATTCAAGGAAGCTTCACTTAGGGTATAGCGTTTATCATGTGTTAAATCAATTCGTTTAAATACAAGGCTGCTCAAATAGTTGATAGCTATCAGTACAAGCAATAAAATGATACTATGTTTAATCCTTTTCTTCAAATGTTTTTTCTAATTGATATTGTTTTACCTGTATTACTTTGTTGTCTTTAAATTCTAATTCAATACATTCTTGCATCATGTTAAACGCACCTGGTTTAAACCCAAGATTATAATTCCATTTTTCGGGTGAATTGGCTTTAATAGAATCATCCCAACCAAACCATTCGCTTTTTCCAAGCAAGGTTTTAATCTCTTCTTTATTTTTTCCAATAAAAAGACTATCAGATATTATTTCGTTACTCATTTCGTAACGTAAAGCTGGTTTTGATGTCCATGCTTCTGTATCAAAATGTTTTTCATGATGATAGCTAACAAATATATTGATGAACGGATAAAAAACATAAAAATAAGCAATGGGTGTTAATACAATACTTATTAACAAAGAGACCCATTTACGTTTATCAATAGTGTTTGCAAACAGCCAAACCAAGATAAAAACAATGCTGATTAGAACTATGAAAACGGGTGTGATAATCATTTTTTAATTTTTGAAAGTTGATTGGGTTATGGATATAAAAAAGATGGTTATACTTAAAAAATATATAATGTCTCTACTGTCTAAAACGCCACGGCTCATACTTTTAAAATGATTACTCATACCAAGTTGTTCTAAAAAAGCACTGGATGTAAATTCAGCAATGCCTTCAAACCCAATATAAAACAGGAAACATATAGAGATAGCTATTAAAAATGCTACAATTTGATTGTCTGATAAGGTGGATGCAAAGATACCTATGGCTGTATATGAAGTGATTAAAAACAGTAATCCAAAATAGGAACCCAAAGTGCTTCCCATGTCTAAATTACCCACGGGATTTCCTAACTGAAAAACCGTAAAAACATATAAAAATGTTGGGATTATGGCAATAATAATTAAAACAAGAGCTCCAAAGTATTTGCCCAATACCATTTGTAATGTTGATATTGGTTTTGTGAGTAGAAGTTCTAAGGTGCCTTGTTTTTTTTCATCAGAAAAACTACGCATGGTCACTGCAGGAATTAAAAACATTAAAATCCAAGGAGTTATTAAAAAAAAGGATGATAAATCGGCAAAACCATAATCAAGAATATTAAAATCGCCTTTAAAAACCCATAAAAACAAGCCGTTGAGCAACAAAAAAATAGCAATCACCAAATAGCCAATGGGCGAAGAGAAAAATGTATTTATTTCTTTTTTAAGAATGGCAAACATTTATTTTGTTAAAAGTTAAAAGTTAAAAGTTAAAAGTTAAA
>PFKE01000065.1 GCA_002784145.1 Flavobacteriaceae bacterium CG_4_10_14_3_um_filter_33_47
GTATAATCATCTGTTCCTGCATGAACAATAACAGCTTTTCCAAGAATGTCTTTAGCTTCATCGCCACAACCAATACACCATTGGTCAGTTGTAAATGTAATAGAACCTTTACCACTAGCATCAGCGATAAAATTACCAATATCACCTTTATGATAGCCTTCTTCTGCACCCCATTTTCCATGTGGTTGCGCTGTGGGGTTCCAGTGTCCACCGGTTGATTTTCCATCAGGTGAAGAGCAATCTGCCTTTTCATGAATGTGAATGGCGTGAATGCCTTCAGTCAATCCTTCCATTTCTGCAACCATCGTTACAGAACCATTTTCTTGTGTAAATGTCACCGTTCCAGAAACGTTACTATCGCTTTTTGGTTCTAGTGAAAACTTAATGACTTCAACATTTGAAGTTTGTTCTACTTTTTCAGTAATAGGTTCTTCAACTTTTTGTTCTGTCTCTTTTTTTTCATTTTTACATCCTACAGTTAAAACTATAAGTAATGCTAAAGTGAAAATGGATGTTTTTTTCATAATATTTTTAAAATTTAATTTTGATGAAAGTTAAGATAAATTTAAACCATCTGCAAATATCATTATGACCATTATCATGTTTTTAAATTTTCTATTAAATTAATTTTGGCCTAAGTTTGCAGGTATGAACAAGTCTTTAGTTAATAAATATAATATTGCAGGACCGCGATATACCAGTTATCCAACCGTTCCATATTGGAATGATGATACCTTTTCTGTAAAAAAATATAAAGAATCTTTAATAACATCTTTCAATGAAAGCAATGCTAATGAAGGGATTAGTTTATATATACATATGCCTTTTTGCGAAAGTTTGTGCACCTTTTGTGGTTGTAATAAGCGTATAACCAAGCAACATGATGTTGAGTCACCTTATATTGAGGCCGTTTTAAAAGAATGGCAGTTGTATTTAGAAATGTTTAACGAAAAACCTATTATTAAAGAATTACATCTAGGCGGTGGAACACCAACTTTTTTTAAGCCTGAAAACTTAAAACGTTTAATCAATGGTATTTTAAATGATGCTTTTGTTGCCGAAGGGCATGAGTTTAGTTTTGAAGGACATCCAAACAATACTACCAAAGCACACTTAAAAGCTTTATTTGATGTAGGATTCAATCGGGTTAGTTTTGGTGTTCAAGATTACAATAGTACCGTTCAAAAAGCCATTCATAGAATTCAACCGTTTGAAAATGTAAAACGTGCTACAGAACTGGCTAGAGAGATTGGTTATGCCTCAGTTGGTCATGATATTATTTTTGGCTTGCCATTTCAAACTTTAGAACATGTTGAGCAAACGATTTTAAAAACAAAAGAATTAGCTCCAGACCGCTTAGCGTTTTATAGTTACGCCCATGTGCCATGGATAAAAGGAAATGGACAACGTGGATTTAAGGATTCTGATTTACCAAAAGCTGAGTTAAAACGCCAGCAATATGAATTAGGCAAACAATTATTAACAGAAGTTGGCTATCATGAAATTGGTATGGATCATTTTGCACTGCCTTCAGATTCTCTTTATAAATCTATGCAAAACAAAAGTTTACATAGAAATTTTATGGGTTATACCGCTTCTAAAACGCAAACCATGATAGGTTTAGGTGTGTCTTCAATAGGTGATAGTTGGTATGGTTTTGGTCAGAATGTTAAAGTTCTTGAAGAATATTATGAGTTATTAGAACAAAACAAGCTACCCGTTTATAGAGGACATGTTTTAAATGACGAAGATTTAATTATAAGACGGCATATTCTTAATTTAATGTGCAGTTTTGAAACCTCTTGGGAATTAGATGCTATGTATTTTCCAGAAATCCCTGAAGTGTTGATGAAACTTAAAGAAATGGAACATGACTCCTTGCTTGAAATTCATTCAAAAACAGTAAAGATTTTACCTAAAGGACAACCATTTGTTAGAAACATTTGTATGGCTTTTGATTTGTTATTGCAAAGAAAAACACCAGATGTGCAGTTGTTTTCAATGACGGTTTAAAATCAACAAAAAAAGATATTGAAAGTAAGAATAGTTAAAAAAAGCTATTCTTTTTTAATGACAATTCATGGCGCCTGTTACCATTTCAGAAATAGGAGATGGAGAAATGTACGGAATGCCTAAACCAAGACCTCTTAGAATAAAAAGGGCCCCAATTAAAACAACAAAAACAGGAATAGCCTTTTGAATTTTTTGTCTCATAGCGCCTTTTAAAAAATTACTAAAGTAAATAGCCGTTGTCATTAAAGGAATAGTACCCAATCCAAAAAACATCATATAAAGACTTCCTTCAACAGCATTTCCACTAGCAATAGCGCCAAAAACAGCCATGTAGACCAAGCCACATGGCAAAAATCCATTCAAAAAGCCAATGGTCAAAAAAGTGTCAGATGTTTTTTTCTTTAAAGCAGAACCCAAAGCCGATTTAACTTTTGAGATGACTTTATAAATAGGTTTTGAAGCGTTGTATTTATTAAATGTTTTGTACGGAATTAGAACAACAACTATCATGGTAATTCCAATAATGATAGAGAGTTGTTGCTGGAAACCAAATAAATTGAGCCCTTTACCAATCAGGCCAAAGATTAATCCAATAATACTATAAGATAAAAGTCGCCCCATGTGATACATCGAAATTTGAGTTACTTTTTTATACGTGTTACTTCGGTCAACAGGAAGCATAAAAGCAATAGGGCCACACATGCCAACACAGTGAAAACTTCCCAATAAACCTAATATTAAGGCTGATATAAGCATGTTTTAATATAGAATGGATTTTTTAAACAGATAGGACGTTCCGTTATACTGCCAATCAATTGAAATGTTCCAACGACCATCTAATAAACGTTTGTCAGGTACGAGCAAATAGGATTCAGATAGTGAAATTGGAGTTTCAAAATCTAGATGTTTGTTAGATGGTCTATATAGGAACACTTTACCAGTAATGTTTTTTGGATCAAAATTTTCAGGAAACTTAAAAACTAATCCTTCACTTGTTTTTTCATATGTAATATCTTCTTCAAGGGTTTTAGCATTGTTTTGTTTATTAATATCATCTTGATATCCAAGTTCTTGTTTGTAATAATCTTCAGTTACTAAATCATGATTGTATTTATCATTAAAATTCATAGAAATAACAAAATACATAATGAAGCTTATGAAGCCAATAAAAGCTAATACAATTCCTGTTCCCCAATTTATTTTCATAATATTTTTAGTTATAACTTCTAGGTCCTAAAAAATTAACGGTTGTTGTTTCAATCAGTTTGTCATGACTGTAAACTTCAATCATTAGTTTGTTTTTATCACCTTTTAATTCTGATTTATTGATTTCTATAAATAAAGTCCCTTCAGCAATACCTTGCGCAGGCACTGTAAAATTATCTTTTGTTGAAACAAGTTTAATAGTTCCTTTATACTGTCTTAATTTAAAAGCAACATCATCAATTTCTTGAGAAGTTTTATTGACTAATTTATAAGTAAATACATTACTAATTATGTTATTTTCTTTGTGTTCAAATAATTGTCCTGGTAATCTTAAAACTCTGGCTTCAACATCGTTTCTTAAAAATAACATGCCAGTTAAAACGCCTATTAATATGATTAAAACTGCAATATAACCCTTCATTCTGGCAGTAAGTTTAAAAGGTTCTTTATTTTCTATTTCAGCTTCACTGGCATATCTAATAAGGCCTTTTTCAAGTCCTACTTTTTCCATAATTGAATCACATTCGTCAATGCAAGCAGTACAGTTTACACATTCTAATTGAGTACCATTTCTAATATCAATACCAGTTGGGCAAACATGAACACATTGAGCACAATCGATACAGTCACCATAACCTAAAGCCTCGCGATCTTCTCCATTACGCCATTTTTTTCTTCCATTTTCAGCTTCGCCACGTTTGTGGTCATAAGCAACAACTATGGATTTTTTATCTAGCAGAACTCCTTGTAATCTGCCATAAGGGCAAGCAATAATACAGACTTGTTCTCTAAACCAAGCAAAGACAAAATAAAATACAGCGGTAAATATTCCTAATGGAAATAGTGTTGATAAGTGTTCTGAAGGGCCTTCTGCAACATATTGAATAACGCTGTCACTTCCAATTAAATAGGCTAGAAAAATATTAGCTATCAAAAATGAAATGACTAAAAAAATCAACCATTTTAAAAGGCGTTTTCTAATTTTTTCAGCATTCCAAGGTTGTTTGTCAAGTTTTATTTGTTTCCCTCTGTCTCCCTCAATCCAGAATTCAATACGCCTAAATACCATTTCTAAAAAGATGGTTTGAGGACAAATCCAACCACAGAAAATACGACCAAAGGCCACGGTAAAAAAGGTTATAAAAATAACCCCAATAATCATTGAGATTACAAACAAATGAAAATCTTGAGGCCAAAAAGGAAAACCAAAGATATTAAATCGACGTTCTAATATGTTGAAGAGTAAAAACTGATTTCCATTAATTTTTATAAAAGGGGCAGCAAATAAAAAAGCCAGTAAACCATAGCTTACTACTTTTCTGTACTCATATAATTTACCATTTGGTTTTTTTGGATAAATCCAAGAACGTTTACCTTCTTTGTTTATGGTGGCAATTGAATCTCTAAATTTTTCGTTATCTGGGGTTTCCATTTTTTTTAGATAAAGAACCAAGAATATAGAACAATGAAATTTCGTTTATATTCCTGGTTCGTAATTTAATAGTATTAATTAGTTGCAGTAGATAATGAATCTACTTCTGTAGTAGTTGTTTCTAAAGGTGTTTCAACGGTTTCATCAACCCAAACATCTCCTTCTGGAGCTTTAGGGTTAGCAGGAGTTGTGCCCTGTAATGATAATACGTAACTTGCTACTTGAGCAATCTCTGAAGGTTTAAAATTTTGTTTCCAAGAAATCATTCCTTTTCCATCACGACCACCTTCTGTAATAGTATTAAATACATTTTTAATACCACCACCTAAAATCCAATGATTATCTGTTAAGTTTGGACCAATACCACCACCACCATCGGTCATATGGCAAGGTACACAGTTCTGCATAAAGATGGCTTTACCACTATTTAAATCTGCAACATCGGTGAGTAAGGTTACCGTATTAATATCTACCAGGTCTTTAGCATTCTTTTTATATTCTGCAATGCTAATCTCTGCTTGTTTATATTCTTCAGCATATTCATCAAACTGACTATTGTTACCTAAAATATGGAAATTTACTAAGTAAACTGCTGCAAAGATAATGGATGCATAAAAAGAGTATATCCACCAAGGAGGAAGCGAATTGTCTAATTCTTTAATACCATCATAATTATGGTCCAAAATAAGCTCATGCTCTTCTTCAATGGGTTTAGTACCGGCAAGTTTTTTATAGATATTTTGAATCCATGAAAATTGAGGAACTTTACTTTTTGAAGCTAAAAAGCGTTCTTTTCCTTCTTCTGTTAAACTTTGAAACATAACGTTTTCTAACGCGCCAACAATAGCCTCAATGGCAATAAGTATTAATAATACTAAAACTAAAAAAAGCATAATTATTGGGTATTTCATAAATGCTGGTTGATCACCAGAATCTACAAAATATTCTACAAGTCCGAAAATTATAAAGAATACTATAGGTACTCTGATGTAAGATGGAATAAGGTTTCTCATAACAAAATATCGTTTTGGTTGTTATTGTTTTCTAAAGGAATATTACTTACCTGGTTTATATATTCTTTTTTAGCGGTAAAAACCCACCAAAAAAGAATAACAAAAAAGGTGAAAAAAATGAGTAAAGATATGATTGGATAAATTTCAACTCCTGAAATGGTTTCCATGTAATTTTTAACAAATTTCAACATGTTTTCTTTGTATTGAATTAATTATTCTTGACTATCTTTTACTTTAATATCTGTGCCTAATCGCTGTAAATAGGCAATTATTGCTACTATTTCACGATTTTTCATTTCAATAAAAAGTGTTCCGCTTTCTGCGGCATTATTTTTATCGGCCTCATAGCTGGCAACAAAGTCAGGATCGCTATACAAATTCTGTTCAATTTGTGTTCCCTGCTCAAGCATTAGCTGCTGCGCATTGGCAATTTCTTCATCAGTATAAGGAACACCAAGAGTGACCATAACTTTCATTTTGGCTTCTGTTTGAGATTTGTCTAACTCATTTTTAACAAGCCATTTGTAGTTAGGCATAATGGAACCACTAGAGGTACTTCTTGGGTCATACATATGGTTAAGATGCCAATTGTCAGAGTATTTTCCACCAACTCTATGTAAATCTGGCCCTGTGCGTTTACTTCCCCAAAGGAATGGATGGTCATACACATATTCTCCAGCTTTTGAGTATTCTCCGTAACGTTCAACTTCACTTCTAAAAGGTCTAATCATTTGTGAGTGACAACCTACACAACCTTCACGTATGTATAAATCTCGTCCTTCAAGTTCAAGAGGTGTATATGGTTTTACACTTGCTATAGTTGGGATATTAGATTTTACTAATATGGTTGGAATAATTTGAACCATACCACCAATAAGAATTGCTATCGTTGCAAAAATTGTTAATTTAACAGGTTTGCGTTCTAACCAGGAATGCCATCCTTCTCCTGCTAATCTATGTTTAGAAACACGCTCTAAAGCCGGTGCTTCTGCTAATTCATCAGTTACCGTGCTTCCTGATTTAATGGTTGCAATAATATTGTAAACTAAAATTAGCATACCTGTTATGTATAAGGTACCTCCTATAGCACGCATCCAATACATAGGAATAATCTCTGATACCGTTTCAAGGAAATTACCATAAACTAACGTGCCATCAGGATTAAATTGTTTCCACATACTGGCTTGAGTAAATCCAGCAACGTACATAGGTAATGCATACATAACGATCCCTAAGGTGCCAATCCAGAAATGTAAATTAGCTAAACCTGTAGAGAATAATTTTGTTTTAAATAATCTTGGTACTAACCAATAAATCATACCAAAGGTTAAGAATCCATTCCATGCTAATGCACCAACGTGCACGTGAGCTATAATCCAATCAGTAAAATGAGCTATGGCATTTACATTTTTTAAAGATAATGTTGGTCCTTCAAAGGTTGCCATACCATAACCGGTAACTGCCACCACTAAAAATTTTAAAACAGGGTCTACTCTTACTTTATCCCAAGCACCACGAAGCGTTAATAAACCGTTTATCATTCCTCCCCAAGAAGGCATTAATAACATAATTGAAAATGTTACACCTAAGTTTTGTGCCCACTCTGGTAAGGCCGTATACAATAAGTGATGAGGTCCTGCCCATATATAGATAAATATTAATGACCAGAAGTGAACAATTGATAATCTATAAGAATAAATAGGTCTGTTGGAAGCTTTAGGAACAAAATAATACATTAATCCTAAGAAAGGTGTTGTTAAAAAGAAAGCTACCGCATTATGACCATACCACCATTGCACTAAAGCATCTTGTACACCTGCATAAACAGAATAACTTTTTAATGCACTAACTGGTAATTCTAAACTATTAAAAATATGTAGTACTGCAACAGTGACGAAAGTTGCTATATAAAACCAAATAGCAACGTATAAGTGTCGTTGTCTTCTTTTTAAAATGGTACCAATAAGGTTCCAGCCAAAGACTACCCAAATTACAGCAATGGCAATATCAAAAGGCCACTCTAATTCAGCATATTCTTTTGATGTGGTGAACCCAAAGGGTAGGGTTAATGCAGCACCAACAATAATTAGCTGCCAACCCCAAAAGTTGATTTTACTTAAAACATCACTAAACATTCTTGCTTTGAGTAAACGTTGTGATGAGTAGTAAACACCAGCAAAAATGGCATTACCTACAAAAGCAAAAATAACAGCATTGGTATGTAAAGGTCTTAAACGACCAAAACTTAACCATGATATGCCATCAGTTAAATTTGGGAATAAAAACAAAAAGGCCAATAGCAGACCCACAGTCATACCTACAACGCCCCAAAGCATGGTGGCATAAATAAAATTTTTAACGATTTTATTATCGTAATGAAATTGTTGTACTTCCATAGTTTTAATAGTTAATCTTTTTTGGTTAGAATTGATTTATTAGATTTTTCTTTGACAAGTTCGTCTTCAAAAAGCATACGAACAGAAGGCGTATAACTGTCATCATATTGCCCACTTCTTACAGCAATAATAAAGGCTATAAAGAAAATAACGGCAACAACAATACTTGCAGTAAGCATAATATAAATGACACTCATACAGAAATTAAATAAAGGGTTAAAAATACTTTCATGGTTTATTAAATAAAATGATATATATCATATTTTTATTTCAATTTTCTCGCAGCAAAATTGGTTGCTAATGTAGTAAATCCTACGACACTAATAGAGCTTAAAGGCATTAATATTGCTGCAAAAACAGGAGATAATTGGCCGGTTATTGCAAAATAAAGACCAATAATGTTGTATGTAAATGAGAGTAAAAAACTCCATTTAATAATTTTTATAGCTGTTTTAGAAATTTTTATATAATGGTAAAGTTGGTTAAATTTTGAGGCATCCAGAATGGCATCGCAAGCAGGCGAAAACACGTTGACATTTTCTGAAATGGCAATACCTACATTGCTTTGTGCCAGAGCGCCAGCATCGTTTAATCCATCACCTATCATTAATACATTAGCGCCTTCACTTTGATGGTATTTAATATATTCTAATTTGTCTTCCGGTTTTTGGTTGAATAACAATTTTGTTTTTGCTGGTAGTAATTTGGTTAAGTTTTCTTTTTCACCTGCATTATCTCCAGATAGAATTACTAAATCATAATGTTTTTTTAACTTATTAAAAAGCTGGGATAAGCCTTTTCTATAAGCATTATAAAAAGTAAATTTCCCTTTATATTTATTATTTGTACTGATATGAACAGCTGTATTTAAGGTAGTAGTATCCGTTGGAAAACCTACAAAAGGAGCTGAACCAATTTTTATTTGAGTTTCTTTATATTGGCCTTCAATACCTTCTCCCAAATATTCATTATAAGTGTCTAAAGAAACAATATCGTGTGTGTTTAAAAGATTGTATAACGCTCTACTTAAAGGATGATTTGAACCTCTTAAAGTACTTTTTAGAAGTGATTCTTCATGGAGTGAAAGTTCAGTGCCTTCATAGTTTATACTCATATTTTTGTTGGCAGTAATTGTGCCAGTTTTATCAAAAATAATGGTATCTATTTTAGATAGTTGCTCAATGACGCTGGCGTTTTTTAAGTAAAATTTTTTATTGCCCAAAATTCGTAAAATGTTTCCGAAAGTAAATGGGGCAGATAAGGCCAGAGCACATGGGCAAGCAATAATTAATACGGCAGTAAAAACATTTAACGCTTTGCTAGAATCAACAAAAATCCAATAAGCAGAAGCCATAAAGGCTATAAGCAAAATAATAAGCGTAAAGTATTTACTTATTTTATTTGTAATGGATTTATAAGCGTCTTCTTTATCTGTTTTAAAGACATCGTTGCTCCAAAGTTGGGTTAAATAGCTTTGCTCAACTGATTTTAAAACATCAACTTCAATACTTCCTTGTAATTGTTTTCCACCAGCAAAGAGTTTATCGCCAGAGTTTTTAGTAACCGTTTTAGATTCTCCGGTTACAAAACTATAATCTATTCGGGCACTCCCTTTTATTAAAATACTGTCAACCGGAATTAATTCTTCGTTTCGTATTAATAATCGGTCTCCTTTTTCAATGTCATAAACTTGAATGGATTCTTCTTTTCCATCGGGTAAAATCTTGGTGATTCCAATAGGGAAATACGATTTGTAATCCCGTTCAAAAGATAAAAAGGAATAAGTTTTTTGTTGAAAAAATTTTCCGAGTAGCAAAAAGAAAATAAGACCTGTTAAACTATCGAAAAAACCAGCACCTACATCGTAAATAATTTCAAAAGTACTTCGTGAAAAAAGCACCAAAACACCAAGTGCTATGGGTACATCTATATTTAATATTTTGGATCTTAATCCTTTATATGCCGAAATAAAATATTCTTGTGCAGAGTAAAAAACTACAGGAACAGAATAAGAAAACATAAGCCACCTAAAGAGAGGTTTATATTGTTCTAACCAAAACTCATTGACTTCAAAATATTCTGGAAATGATAAAAACATAACGTTTCCAAAAGCAAAACCTGCAAAACCTAGTTTATATATGATAGAACGGTCTATGGCTCTTTTAGAAGCACTGTAGTCGTCTAAACTTATAAAAGGCTCATAACCAATGCTGTTTAGTAAAACCACTAAATCTTTTAACGAGAGAATTTCAGAGTTAAAGGTTATTCTAACATTCTTTTTTCCAAAGTTTACAATAGAAGAACTTACCGCAGCATGAATTTTATTTAAATTTTCTAAAACCCAAATGCACGAACTGCAATGGATGTGAGGAATGTATAAAGTGATTATGTTTGTTTTTCCATCATTAAACTCCAACAATTTTTCAATAATTTTTTCATTCTCTAAAAAATTATATTTGCCTTCTATTTCCTTTGGAGTAGAACCTGGAGCTTGTTGTAAATCGTAATAACAGGTTAAATCATTTGCAGAAAAAATCTCGTAAACGGTCTTACAACCATTGCAACAAAATAATTTGTTATCAAAAATTATTTCAGAATCTTTGGTGTCTAATCCACAGTGGAAACATGTATGATGCTCCATAAAGTTATTTGCTCATTTTATATACCTAACTGCAAAGATTTTAAATATACAAAAAATGAAATATGATATATGTCATATTTTTAAAATATGATATTTGACAGCTTTTATGTAATTTTACATTTCTTTTAAATTTACTAACAATTACTATGGGTAGGTGTGAACAATGCATCATAAAAGAATTTAATTCACTTAAAACTTTAACCAATGATGAATTGGTTAGAATTTCTAATTGTAAGACCTCAAGGTTGGTAAAAAAGGGGGAAATGATTTTTGAAGAAGGTGATATGTTGAAGGGTATTTATTGTGTAAGAGAAGGTATTTGCAAGCTTACCAAGCTAAGTTCCAATGGTAAAGATCAAATTATAAAATTAGTTGTAAAAGGAGAGTTGTTAGGACAGCGTTCTTTAATAAGTGATGAATGTGTGAATTTGAGTGCAGTTGCATTAAATGATATGGAATTGTGTTTTATTCCCAAACACGAAATTCTTAACGATCTTCAAAAAAATACAAATTTCACGATTGATATATTGAAAGAAATGGCTCATGGTTTAAAAGAAGCCGATGATGTTATTGTAAATATGGCTCAAAAATCAGTGAGACAACGTTTAGCAGAAACCTTAATTTATATTAATGACAATTTTGGAGCCAAATCAGATGGAACCTTAAGTGTTTTATTATCCAGAGAAGATTTTGCAAATATTATTGGTACGGCTACAGAATCAACCATTAGAGTATTATCTCAATTTAAAAAAGAAGACCTTATCACCACCATAGGAAAACAAATTAAAATTATTGATATAGAAGGTTTAAAACGTGTTGAATAATTCATGATTCAATTTACTTTTCATGGTATAAGCAAATCTAATCACTCCTCATCAGTTTTTTGTTTAAAAAGTATTATTTTTATAGTGCTATGACAAAAAATACATTTAGAAAAAAGGGCTTCGTTTTTAAACCTTATGAAGCACCATATCAATCACCCTTTGACAAACTCTTTGATATTTTTAAAGAATTAATTACACATACTTCGGGCGATTTTGATGAAGCTATAGATTGGTTAAAAGAATTAGACAAAGAATATAAATTAACCACTTCAGAGTACACCATAGGCGATTTTATTGAAGACCTAAAAAAGAAGGGCTACATACGTGAAGAGATCGATCCAGATGGAAATTCTGGTGGCATATCTATAACATCAAAAACAGAGCGAGCCATTAGGCAACAAGCCTTAGATCAAATTTTTGGAAACATCAAACGCAGTGGCCAGGGAAATCATAAAAGTAAAAGCCCAGGAATTGGTGATGAGCATACTGGAGATTTTAGAGATTACCAATTTGGTGATGCTTTAGATAAGGTGTCAATGACCGAAAGCCTAAAGAATGCTCAAATCAATCATGGAATAGGTAATTTCTCCATTTCAGAAGATGATTTAGTGGTTGAAGAAACGCTTCATAAATCACAAATGAGCACTGTTTTAATGATTGATATCAGCCATAGCATGATTCTTTATGGAGAAGACCGCATAACACCAGCAAAGAAAGTGGCTATGGCATTGGCAGAATTAATAACCACTCGCTATCCTAAAGATACCTTGGATATTTTAGTCTTTGGAAATGATGCATGGCAAATAGAAATAAAAGACTTACCCTATTTAAAAGTTGGACCCTACCATACCAATACGGTTGATGGTTTGCAGTTGGCTATGGATTTACTCAGAAGAAAAAGAAATACTAACAAACAAATCTTTATGATTACAGATGGAAAACCTAGTTGTTTGCGGTTGCCAGACGGGCAATACTACAAAAACAGTAATGGCTTAGACAGGCATATCGTCAATAAATGTTATGCCATGGCTCAACAAGCTAGGCGATTGCATATACCAATTACAACGTTTATGATTGCACAAGACCCATATTTAATGCAATTTGTTAGAGAGTTTACAGAGGCTAACCAAGGCAAAGCATTTTATACTGGTTTAAAAGGCTTAGGTGAAATGATTTTTGAAGATTATGAAACCAACCGGAAAAAAAGAATTAAAGGATAATTAATTAGCTGTTAGCTAAGTCTTTAGCATGAATATAATTCAGCTAAAAGCCAAAATCAAACAGCCAAAAGCTATGAAATGAAAAACATAAAAACATTAGGGGATCTTAAAAAATCAGGTTATAAAAGTAAATCGATTAAAGATGAATTAAGAGATAATCTCATTCATAAAATAAAGAATAAAGAAACTACTTTTCAAGGGGTTCATGGTTATGAAAATACGGTTATTCCAGAATTAGAGCGAGCTATTTTATCCCGTCATAACATCAATCTTCTAGGATTACGCGGACAAGCAAAAACAAGATTGGCTCGTTTAATGGTGAATTTATTGGATGAATACATTCCCTTTGTTGAAGGTTCTGAAGTTAATGACGACCCATTTAAACCCATTTCTCGATTTGCTATTGAACTCATTAAAGAAAAAGGGGACGTTACACCCATTGCTTGGTTGCATAGAAGTGAGCGTTTTGCAGAAAAATTAGCAACACCAGATGTAACCGTGGCAGATATTATTGGTGATGTGGATCCTATAAAAGCAGCCAATTTAAAACTGAGCTATGCTGATGATAGAGTGATTCATTATGGTATGATTCCACGAGCCAATCGGTCCATTTTTGTAATTAACGAGTTGCCCGATTTACAAGCAAGAATTCAAGTGGCGTTGTTTAATATTTTACAGGAAGGCGATATTCAAATACGAGGTTTTAAAGTAAGATTACCATTGGATATTCAGTTTTTATTTACCGCTAATCCTGAAGATTATACCAACAGAGGAAGTATTGTAACACCTTTAAAAGATAGAATTGGGTCGCAGATTTTAACACATTATCCAGTTGATATTGAAACGGCCAGATTGATTACAGAACAAGAGGCCAGAGTCGTAGAAAGTCAAAAAAACAGGGTTGCTGTCCCAGATTTGGCTAGAGATTTATTAGAACAAATTGTATTTGAAGCAAGAGAAAGTGAACTCATAGATG
This sequence comes from Flavobacteriaceae bacterium CG_4_10_14_3_um_filter_33_47, assembly GCA_002784145.1. Taxonomy (GTDB): domain Bacteria; phylum Bacteroidota; class Bacteroidia; order Flavobacteriales; family Flavobacteriaceae; genus Yeosuana. The sequence goes on from PFKE01000065.1 coordinate 13,722, forward strand.
CCAAAAGTGGTGTCAGTGCCCGTTTAAGCATTACCGCTTTAGAAAACTTGTTAAGTACGGCAGAACGTAGAGCCTTAAAAGCTGGTGATGAAAAAACCATGATAAGATTGAGTGACTTTGTGGGTATTATTCCCTCTATTACAGGAAAAGTTGAACTTGTTTATGAAGGTGAACAAGAAGGCGCTGCTGTTGTTGCTTACAATTTGATTGGTGAAGCTGTAAAAAGTTTGTTTGAAGAATTTTTTCCTAAAATAGAAAAATTGAAAGCTCAAGCACAAGAATCTCCTTATGATGATGTTGTTTCATGGTTTTTCAATCAAAAAGAAGGTTTTGAATTATTGGATGATCTTAGAGATAAAGAATACAAAAGTTTGTTAGATGCCATTTCACCATTAGATGATTTATTAGGAAAACACCAACCAAAATTAGCTAAAGAAGATTCTTATTTTGTTAAAGAATTTGTGCTTTGGGCTTTGGTTGAATTTAAACAATTAAGCAAATTTAGATTTACTGAAGGAACACAGTTTAAAGATCCTTATGGAAGTTTTATTAGTGGGATTTAATTACCAATCCCCTCTGCTTTTAATATTTTTAGCGCATAATTGAATGATTTCGATTGTGCGTTTTTTTCTGGTGTCTTCTCGCTTTGCTTGGTTTAGCCAATATAAATAGCTTTTTCTGTAAGATGGCGCAAAGTTTTGATAGTTATTAAAAGCTATTGGGTTTTCATCAAATTCTTTCTGTAAATCTTCTGGAATATTTCCATTTTCAACATCATCCAATTCATTCCAACTTCCATTTAACTTGGCTATTTTAATTTTATTTAAACCGGCATCATGCATTAAACCCAAAGATAATAATTCTTCGATATATCTTTTATTTAAAGCACTCCAAACACTTTTATGATTTCGCGGTGTAAAATATTGTCTGCGTTTTCCATTACCCAAACTTTTTACGGTTGAATCAATCCAGCCATAACACAAAGCCACTTTTACAGCTTCTTCCCATCGCATGCTGTCGTTTTCATGGGCCACCTTATAAAAAATTAAATACACTCCTTTTATGGAATCATGGTGATTATGTAACCAGTTTCTCCATGCTTTATCTGTTTTAAAATATAGTTCAGGAGTTTCTTCAGGCATTTATAATTTGGTTACATTCACATAGAAATCGCGATCTACTTTTAAAACGGTTTTGTTAGATTTTAAAGGCATGGTTTTCCATTCGGATGAAGGAAATAGCCATTGCTCTTTATCATTAATAGTAATTTGAACAGGCATATCAAAATTATCGACTATATGAGTCCAACGATATTTTAATTCTTTATTTTCAATGTTATATTCTAAATTAGGAATAGCTGTAGTTCTTAAATATTGATTGAAAAATGCTGTTAAATCTATACCAGATTCTGTACTTATATAATTTTCAATTTGTTTAGTTGTAACGGTTTGATGATAAAAAGTTAGGTTAAGGCCTCGTAATATTTGACGCCACTTTTCATCATCTTCTATAAGTTGCCTAAGAGTATGCAACATATTGGACCCTTTGTAATACATGTCGCCAGAGCCTTCTTGGTTTACATTATATTGCCCAATAATGGGTTTGTCATTTTGAATATTTTGTCTGGTACCAATGACATAATCGGCTGATGCCTGTTTACCGTAATAGTAGTCTAAAAACAGGTTTTCTGAATAGGCCGTAAATCCTTCATGAATCCACATATCAGCTATATCTTTGTAGGTTATATTATTTGCAAACCATTCATGGCCAGATTCATGTATGATGATAAAATCAAATTTTAAGCCCCAACCAGTGCCTGATAAATCATTTCCCAAATACCCTTTTTTATACTGATTTCCGTAGGTTACAGAGCTTTGGTGTTCCATGCCTAAATAAGGTACTTCAACAAGTTTAAACCCATCTTTGTAAAATGGATAGGGACCAAACCAATGCTCAAAAGCTTCCATCATTTTTGTGGCATCTTTAAAATGTTCTTTTGCCTTTTCAAGATTATCTTTTAGTACGTAATAATCCATTGTTAAATTGCCACTTATACCATCATATACTTCTGAAAAATGTGCGTAATCACCAATATTTACATTGACGCCATAATTGTTAATAGGATTTTTTACAACCCAATGATAGGTTTTAGTATCGCCATAATGTTTTATACTTCTAAGTCTGCCATTTGAAACATCCATTAAGTTTTTAGGAACGTTTACACTAATTAGCATACTATCTACCTCGTCGTACATGTGATCTTTACAAGGCCACCAAACACTGGCTCCAAGCCCTTGACATGATGTTGCAACAAAATCATTACCATGGCTGTCTTTACTCCAAGAAAAACCACCATCCCATGGAGCTCTTATGGCTTCTTTTGGCTGTCCTTCATAAAAAACTTGAAGTGATTTAACGGTACCTATGTTTTGAACACTATTCAATTTTATAAAATGTGCTTTACCTTCATGAGTCACGTTTAATTCTTCTCCATCTTGTATGACTTTAGTTATTTTTAAAGGCGGTTGTAAATCTATTTGTAAATCTTTTTGTTCAGCAATGACCTTGTATTCAATGGTATTACTGCCTGAAATAAATTTTGAATCTGGTTTTACTACAATATCTAAATGGTAATAGGTTAAATTCCACCATGAGCGTTCAGGAGTTATAGAGCCCCTTAAAGTATCTTGTTTGGTGAAGTTATTTTTTTCTGATAAAAGATCTTGAGCTTGAATGTATCTCGTTTCAGAAATCAGCAAGATTATGAATGCTAATGTAAATTTTAACATAATTAGTTTCTTATTAATGAATTGGGAAAAACAACGGGGCTTTCAAAACCATTTTTACCAACAGATGCAATTCCAAAGAAAAAATTATCAATAACAATTCCATTTAGAGTAAACTCTAAAACATCACCAACAAACCGACTATAATCCCAAGTTGGCGAGGTGGTGTCTCGCCAATAAATTTTATATCCAATGGCTCCATCTACTTGATTCCATTTAAATTTAGCTGAAGCTTCTACAATACCTCCAATAGCTACATTTTTTGGTGATGGTGGTGCCCATGCTAAACTAGCTAAATTTAAGGCATTCACAGCGGTTAGTTTTTTTGCATAATCAAAATTAACGTGTTCTATAACATCGCCATACTTGATACCATTTTCTTCTCTAATATCTTGATGTTGTTGCGTGTAGTTTTCGTGAGCTTCCATAATACGAATGCCCGCAAAACCTAAATCGTTAAAAGGGCGATGGTGGCCACCACGGCCAAATCTATCTAATCTATAAACCATCATTGGGTTCATTTCTGGCATATAAGTTTTTACAGTTTTGTGAACATAACGAGCTAACTGACGAGAAATTCCATCGACTTCACCGCCATAAAAACGTCTCATTAGTCGTTCGTGTTCTGTTTCTGTAGGAGGAACAGGTTCAGAAAAAATCCTAAAGGTTCTGTTATCTATAATACCATCTACACCTTTAATGTTTCCTATCATATCATTGTTAAGAATACCAATAATTTCCCAGTTCTTATCTTGTGCGTATTTAGCCAAACCAGCACCTCCAAATAAACCTTGTTCTTCTCCTGAGAGACCAACATAGATTATACTGTTTTCAAAACTGTATTTTGATAAGACTCTTGCTGCTTCCATAGTTCCAGCCATACCAGATGCATTGTCGTTAGCGCCCGGTGCTGCGGTTATAAAATCCATGGTATCGCTAGCACGAGAATCTATATCGCCACTCATAATAATGTAACGATTGGGGTATTTTGTACCTTTTTGAACAGCTACCACGTTAACTATCCAAGCATCATGCGGTACACGACGATTTCTTTCTTTGGTGACAAAATCTTTTTGATAAAAAACATTTAAACAGTTATTACAATTTTTAGAGATAGTTTCAAACTCAGATTTTATCCAACGTCTTGCAGCTCCAATACCATTTGTGTTTGAAATGGTGTCACTAAACGTATTTCTGGTTCCAAAATCTGCAAGCGTTTGAATGTCTTTTGCAATTCTTTCTGATGAAACGCTATCAATGATTTGATAGAGATTAAGGTTTGTTTGTGAGATTATAAACTGAGTTGAGAGACCTAGGGTAAAAGCTATTATTTTTTTCATTGATTTTTTTTCTAAAATAATAAAAAAAAGTGTTCTAAATTTAATTTGGAACACTTTTAAAGTTGAATTAGGTACTATATTTTAAAAACAATATTTATTTTCTGTTTTAACTTTTTCTGCAATGGCAATTCTTAAATCTACAATGTCTGGGTAATTGGTATATTTAACAAAACGTTTAAGACCCATGAGTAACATGCGTTGTTCGTCTCCTTCTGCAAAAGAAATGATGCTTTCTTTTCCGTTTTTTTCAACGATTGAAACGGCATTGTATAAATATAATTTAGCCATGGCTATTTGTACTTTTTGAGCCTCTTCTCCAAATCGTTTAACGTTTTTTTCAGTTCTTAAAATGGTAGATTCTGCTATGTATATTTCAATCAAAATATCTGATGCAGCAATTAATAGTTGTTGGTGGGCATCTAAATCGGGTCCAAATTTTTGAACGGCGGCACCAGCTACCATTAAAAATACTTTTTTAAGTTTTGCAATCATGTCTTTTTCTTCTGAAAACAATTCAGAATAATCAGGCGTTTCAAAAGAAGGAATTCCCATTAATTCATTAGCTACGGCTGTTGCTGGTCCTAATAAATCCACATGACCTTTCATGGCTTTTTTAACCAACATACCTACTGAAAGCATTCTGTTTATCTCATTGGTGCCTTCGTAAATTCTTGCAATACGTGCATCTCTCCAGGCGGCTTCCATAGGGGTTTCTTCAGAGAATCCCATACCTCCAAAAATTTGGATGCCTTCATCGGCACAGTTTTGAACATCTTCAGATACTGCTACTTTTAATATAGAACATTCAATGGCATATTCTTCAACTCCTTTTAGTTCTGCTTCTTGATGCGTATTTCCAGCGGCAACGCGTAATGCAATACGATCTTCAATGTTTTTGGCGGCTCTATAGCAAGCAGATTCACCTGCATAAGCGCTCGCACACATTTCGGCCAGTTTATATTTAATGGCTCCAAAATCGGATATAGATGTTTTGAATTGTTTTCTTTCGTTTGCATATTGAACAGCGGTTGTTGTAATGCGCCTTTGAGAATCTAGACATGCCGCGGCTAATTTTATACGCCCAACATTTAGAGCATTCATGGCAATTTTAAAACCATTTCCTCTTTCAGAAAGCATATTTTCTATGGGAACAACCGTATCATTAAAAAACACTTGACGTGTTGATGAAGAACGGATTCCTAATTTGTGTTCTTCTTCACCTAAAACAATGCCATTTGGGTTTTCTTTATCGAATTCTAAAATAAACCCTGTAATATTTTTATCGTTTTCAATACGAGCAAAAACAATCATTAGTCGACAAAAACCAGCGTTTGATATCCACATTTTTTGTCCGTTGATTTTATAACTTTTTCCATCTTCAGATAGGGTAGCAGTTGTTTTACCAGAATTAGCATCACTTCCTGCCCCTGGTTCTGTTAAACAATAAGAACCAAACCATTCACCCGTTGCTAGTTTTGGAATGTATTTTTGTTTTTGTTCTTCTGTCCCATATAATATTATTGGTAAGGTGCCAATGCCAGTATGAGCGCCAAAGGCCGTGCTAAAAGAGCCTGTTCCACTTGAAATGTAGTCACATGTTAATAAGGTTGATACAAATCCCATGCCCAAACCGCCATAAGCTTCAGGAACAGCAACACTTAAAAAACCAAGGTCACCTGCTTTTTTCATGCACTCTTCGGTTAAAGCATAATCTTTAGATTCAAATCGTGCTTTATTGGGAATAATTTCACGATCATTAAATTCCATTACCGCTTCTTTCATCATGTTTTGTTCTTCTGAAAAATCTTCGGGAGTGAATACATCTTCACATTGGGTTTCTTTTACAAGGAATTGGCCGCCTCTTAATAATTCTTTATTTGTTGTTTCCATGTTATAGTAATAGTTTTTTAATTTAAAAATTCAAAGATTCCACAAGCCCCTTGACCAGTGCCAACACACATGGTAACAGCCCCATATTTTCCACTCATGTTTCGTTTACGCATTTCATCAAAAAGTTGAACTGATAATTTTGCTCCTGTACATCCAAGAGGATGACCTAAGGCAATAGCACCGCCGTTAACATTAATGATGTCAGGATTCAATCCTAATTCGCGAATGACTGCTAGTGATTGAGATGCAAAAGCTTCGTTCAATTCAATCAACTCTAAGTCCGATTGTTGTAAACCTGCTAATTTTAATGCTTTTGGAATGGCTTTGACAGGACCAATGCCCATAATGCGAGGTTCTACACCTGCAGCTGCGTAATTTACTAATCGAGCAATGGGTTCTAAGTCTAATTCTTTCATCATAGTTTCACTCATAATCATAACAAAGGCAGCTCCATCACTTATTTGTGAAGAGTTTCCAGCTGTGACACTTCCACCGGCAGCAAAAACCGAAGGTAACTTTGCTAAGGCTTCTTTACTTGTTCCAGCACGTGGTCCTTCATCTTTATTAACCGTATATTTTTTAGTGGTTTTTTTACCATTTTCGTCTATATAGGTTTGTTCAACTTCAATAGGTACAATTTGATGTTGAAAACGATTTTCAGCTTGCGCTTTTAGGGCTTTCATGTGTGAATGATAGGCGAATTCATCTTGGTCTTCCCGGGATATTTTAAACTGGTTAGCAACCGCTTCAGCAGTATTTCCCATGCCCCAATAATAATCTTCATGACCTGCTTTTACTGTATTGTAATTTAATTCGGGCTTAAAACCTGTCATGGGTACAGCACTCATGCTTTCAGCGCCTCCAGCAATGATACAATGAGCCATTCCTGCTTGAATTTTTGCCGATGCCATAGCTATGGTTTCCACGCCTGACGAGCAAAACCGATTAACGGTTACACCAGGAACATCTACAATGTCTAATCCCATTAAGGATATTAAACGAGCAATATTTAAACCTTGCGAGCCTTCTGGCATGGCATTGCCAACTATTACATCGTCAATGCGTTTTGGGTCTAGATTTGGCAATTCTTTCATCATGTATTTGATGGTTTCGGCAGCCAATTCATCAGTTCTTTTAAAACGGAACACGCCTTTTGGTGCTTTACCAACGGCTGTTCTGTATGCTTTTACTATATATGCTTGTTTCATAATTTGTGTGCTTTTGGCTATTAGCTTTTGGCTTCTAGCATCCCTAATTGTTTATTAAAATGAGCCATTAGCTAATGGCTAAGGGCAAGTAGCTTATTAATTTTAATTACGTAATGGTTTCCCTGTTTTTAACATATGTTGAATGCGCTCTAAGGTTTTACGTTCGGTGCATAAACTTAAAAAGGCTTCGCGTTCTAGGTCCAGTAAATATTGTTCGCTTACTAAAGTGGGCTCCGATAAATCGCCACCAGCCATTACGTAAGCTAATTTATTGGCTATTTTTTGGTCATGTTCACTAATGTAATGAGCAGCTTCCATAGAATCTGTTCCTACTAAAAACATGCCTAAAGCTTGTTTTCCTAATACTTTAATATCTTTTCGTTTAGCTGGTTGGGTATAACCTGCTTCTGCCATAAGTTTAGCATACCTTTTTGCTGTGGCAATTTGCCGATCTTTATTAACGACGACGACATCTTTTCCTTTTTGTAAAACGCCCATATCGAAAGCTTCATAAGCTGAGGTGGCCACTTTTGCCATACCAATGGTTAAAAAGTAGTCTTGTAAAGTATTTAATTCTACATCGCCTTTTCTGAAAGTATCTTGAGCTCTTAAAGCCATTTCTTTAGAACCGCCACCACCAGGAATAACGCCAACACCAAATTCTACTAAACCAATATAGGTTTCTGCTGCTGCAACTACTTTATCGGCATGCATGGATAGTTCGCAACCACCACCAAGGGTCATTCCATGAGGTGCAGAAATGGTTGGAATGGAAGAATAGCGCATACGCATCATGGTATCTTGAAAATATTTGATGGCCATGTTAAGTTCATCGTATTCTTGTTCAGCAGCCATCATGAAAATCATACCAATATTGGCACCAACCGAAAAATTAGCACCTTGGTTTCCAACAACTAATCCTGCAAAATCTTTTTCGGCCAAATCAATAGCTTTATTAAGACCTGCTAAAACGTCGCCACCAATGGTATTCATTTTACTTTGAAATTCGCAGTTTAAAATACCATCGCCTAAATCTTCAATAACAACACCAGAATTTTTCCAAACTTCATTGGATTTTCGAATATTATTTAAAATGATAAAGGCATCTTGTCCAGGAATTTTTTCTTGTGATTTTTTCGGAATGTCGTAGGCATAGGTTGCGCCTTCTTTTACGGTATAAAAAGATTTATTTCCTGATGTAAGCATTTCGGTAACCCAAGAATTAGGTGTAAACCCTTCAGCTTTCATTAATTCAATGCCTTTTTGTAAACCTATGGCATCCCAAATTTGGAATGGGCCATGTTCCCAACCAAAACCTGCTTTCATGGCATCATCTATTTTGTAGAGTTCGTCTGAAATTTCAGGGATTCGGTTTGATACATAGGCAAACATTGCGGCGAAATTCTTTCGGTAGAAATCACCTGCTTTATCTTTTCCAGATACTAAAATTGGGAATCGGTCAATGACTTTATCAACGGTTTTAGTAAGTTCGAGTGTTGCAAAATTTGCTTTTTTGTTGGTTCTATATTCTAAGGTATTTAAATCTAAAGACAGGATGTCTTTGCCTACTTTTTTATAGAATCCTTGTCCTGTTTTGCTTCCTAACCATTTATTTTCCATCATGGTTTTAATGAAATAGGGAAGTTTAAACAGCTCATGCGCTTCGTCATTAGGGGAATTATCGTAAATGCCGTTTGCAACATGCACTAAAGTGTCTAGACCAACTACATCAACGGTTCTAAAGGTTGCCGATTTAGGGCGACCAATAACAGGACCTGTTAATTTATCGACTTCTTCAATGGTTAAATTAAGTTCTTTAACTTGATGGAATAAACTTTGAATGCCAAAAATACCTATACGATTTCCAATAAAAGCTGGGGTGTCTTTAGCAATGACCGAGGTTTTTCCTAAGAATTTTTCACCATAGTCATTTAAAAAATCTAAAACATCTTGAGAAGTTTTTGTACCTGGAATGATCTCGAATAATTTTAAGTAACGAGCAGGATTAAAAAAATGGGTTCCACAGAAATGTTTTTGGAAATCGTCGCTACGGCCTTCGCTCATAAAATGAATGGGAATTCCGGACGTATTTGAGGTGATTAAAGTACCAGGAGTTCTGTGTTTTTCAAGGTTTTCAAAGACCTGCTTTTTAATGTCCAAACGTTCCACAACGACTTCCATGATCCAATCCACATCCTTTACTTTGGCAACATCATCTTCTAAATTACCAGTAGTAATTCTGCTTGCAAATGATGGGTGGTAAATAGGCGAAGGTTTCGATTTTAATGATGCCGTAAGCGAATCATTGACTATGCGATTTCGAACGGCTCTGTCGTTTAAAGTTAGGCCTTTTGCTTTTTCTGCATCGTTTAGGTCTCTTGGAATAATGTCTAATAATAACACATCAACACCAATATTAGCAAAATGACATGCAATACCGCTACCCATTATGCCGGAACCAATAACCGCTATTTTTTTAATTCTACGTTTATTCATTATTATAAGCTAATTATTTATTTTAGATTGTAAATTTTTTTATTTAAAACCATCTCATTGATTAATTCTGCTACTTCATAAAAGTGATTTAATTTTTCCTCAGAAATGTTATTTCTTATGGTTTCATTAAATGTGAGTACTTTTTCTCTGGAATAAGCTCTTTTTTTTTTCCCAAAGTCTGTCAGATATATAAGGACACTTCGTCCATCATCTGGATTGGCGCGTCTTTCGATTAAGCCTCTTTTTTCCATGGTTTTCAATATTCTTGAAAGACTTGTTGCTTCCATGCCCATTTTGGGGCCTAAAGATGTTGAAGGAGTTCCTTTTTCTTGATCAATACTTAACAACGTTAAACCAGTAGCCATGGTACTGTCAAATTTAAGAGCTTCTTCATTATACATTTTTGAAACGGCCAACCATGTGGTTCTTAGTACATAATCGATGGTTTTGTCTTTCATTGGTTGGTTTTAATAAAATCAAATATACAAAAATATATTATGCATGCATAATATATTTATATTAAATAAAAAAAACAGCATGTTTGTGGCATTTTCTATTATTTATAGCTATTTAAGACGATAAATTTTTTCAATAAGGTCTTTGTATTTTTCTTTAATAATTTTGCGTTTCATTTTCATGGTGGGAGTAAGGAGTCCATCATTTATAGACCAAACATTATCTGTTAATTCAAACTTTTTAACCTGTTCCCATTTGCCAAATTTTGTGTTTACGAAATCTATTTCTTTTTGAATTCTTTCTTTTATAATTTGCGAATTAGCTATGGATTGGTTATCTGGTTTTATGTCTTTGTTTTTTTTGAGTATCCAATGTTTTATAAACTCAAAATTAGGTTGAATGAGAGCCGCAGGCATTTTTTCGCCTTCACCTATAACCATGACTTGTTCAATAAAATGGGATTGTTTTAATTCGTTTTCTATGAGAGAAGGTGCTATATATTTACCACCAGAAGTTTTAAACATTTCTTTCTTTCGGTCGGTAATTTTTAAAAAGCCATCTTCACTGATTTCTCCAATATCACCGGTGTGGAAATAATCTCCTGTCATGGCTTCTGCAGTTTTTTCAGGATCTTTGTAATATCCTAGCATGATGTTAGGCCCTTTTACTAAGATTTCTCCGTCATCGGCAATTTTTACTTCAACATTATCAATAATTTTACCAACAGTTCCAATTCTGAAACCACCATTGCGCATATCGTTGACAGAGATTACTGGTGAGGTTTCTGTTAATCCATAACCCTCCATTATTGGCATGCCAGCAGCAGCAAAGGTTCTGGTTAATCTGGGTTGCAGTGCCGCACTACCAGATACCATTAAATCTAAATTACCGCCAAGACCTTCTTTCCATTTACTAAAAATTAATTTCCTGGCCAGTTTTAATTGAAGTTCATAAAAAAACCCATTATTTCCGTAAGGTTCATATTTTAATCCTAAATCTATTGCCCAAAAAAACAAGGCCTTTTTAATGCCAGATAACTCACTTCCTTTATCCACGATTTTATCGTAAACTTTTTCATAGAGTCTTGGAACCGCTGTCATAACATTTGGCTTTATCTCTTTAAGATTGTCACTCATTTTTTCAATAGATTCAGCAAAATATATTTCAACGCCACAGTATTGGTATAGGTATAAAATCATGCGTTCAAAAACATGGCAAACAGGCAAAAAACTTAAAGCTTTAGATTTACCATATTCAAAAGGTACGCGTTTCTCACTATCTATAACATTAGATATTAAATTGTTATGAGATAGCATAACGCCTTTGGGCTTACCGGTTGTTCCAGACGTATAAATGATGGTAGCTAAATCATCTGGTTTCACTTTATTTTTTCTATCATCAACTTCTTTTTGATTGCTTACATCTTCGCCTAACTTTAAAACATCGGTCCAATGGTTTTCTTCAGCAATCTCATCAAAAGTATAAACCCCTTTTATGGCTGTTTTTTCTTTTATGGAATTTAATTTTTCTAACACTTCCGTATCAGAAACAAAACAGTAAATAGATTCTGAATGATTTATGATATATTCATAATCTTCTTTTACAATGGTAGGATAAATAGGAACGTTTTGGGCACCAATTTGCAAAATTCCCATATCTAAAACACTCCATTCTGTTCTGTTAGTTCTAGAGATTACGGCAATTTTATCATTGGGCTTAACCCCTAATCTTAGCAAACCTCTACTAATAGCATTCGATTGATTTATATAATCTTGAGATGAAATTGATAACCATTCCCCATTATATTTAGTGGTCAACGCTTTATTCAAATTATATTTTTCTAGTTGATATTGAGGAATATCGAAAAGTCTTGTTACCTGAATCATTTATATTAATATAGTTTAGTGTCTCACAAAATATGAAATTAAAAAGGATTTACAAATGCAAGTTAAAAAAAACTAGAAGCGTAAAGTTTTAAATTATTGATTTAGACGGATAATGATATTGAACCTGTCAATCCATAAAAAGTATGAAACATGATTTATGTCATTGAATACGTTTTTTATAGTATATAATTTTGTCTCTATTAATTTAAAAAAAGTAAAAATATAATCATATGGAAATTTTAGAATCGGTAAAAACCAGAGTCTATAAATTCGGAAATAAAACAGCCGATGGAAATAGCAAAATGAAAAACCTTTTAGGTGGTAAAGGAGCAAATTTAGCAGAAATGAGTTTAATTGGAATACCAGTTCCTCCTGGTTTTACCATTACTACAGAAGTTTGTACAGAGTACAATCTTTTAGGTCAAGATGCGGTTGTAAAAATGATTTTACCAGAAGTAGAAGAATCTATTGCAAATGTAGAAACTATTATGAACGCCAAATTTGGCGATTCTGAAAATCCATTGTTGGTATCTGTTCGTTCAGGAGCAAGAGTTTCAATGCCTGGAATGATGGATACCGTTCTTAATTTAGGTTTAAATGATGAAGTTGTTGTTGGTTTGGCAAAAAAAACCAATAACGAACGTTTTGCATGGGATTCTTACAGACGTTTCATTCAAATGTATGGTGATGTTGTTTTAGGGATGAAACCAGAGTCAAAAGAAGATATCGATCCTTTCGAGGAAATCATGGAAGCTCTTAAATATAAAAGAAACATCCAGTTAGATACAGAGTTTACTATTCAAGATTTAAAAGATCTTGTTTATGATTTTAAAGAAGCCGTTAAAAAACGTACAGGGCATGATTTTCCAAAAAATCCTTGGGATCAACTTTGGGGAGCAGTTGTTGCAGTATTTAACAGTTGGAACGGTGATAGAGCAGTTTACTATAGAAACATGAACGGTTATCCATCAGATTGGGGAACGGCTGTTAACGTACAAGCCATGGTATATGGAAACATGGGAGATAATTCTGGAACAGGTGTTTGCTTTACAAGAGATGCAGGAACAGGAGAAAACGTGTTTAATGGTGAATATTTAATCAATGCACAAGGTGAAGATGTGGTTGCTGGAACAAGAACACCACAACAAATCACAAAATTAGGATCTTTACGTTGGGCAGAATTAGCTAAAGTAGAGGAAGAAGAAAGAACAAAAAATTATCCTTCTCTTGAAGAGTTAATGCCAAATATTTTTAAAGAATTAAACGAATATCAAAACAAGCTAGAAAACCATTACAGAGACATGCAAGATATGGAGTTTACTATGCAAGATGGTAAACTTTGGATTTTACAAACCAGAAATGGTAAACGTACTGGTGCAGCCATGGTTAAAATAGCTATGGATATGCTTAAAGAAGGCTTGATTGATGAAAAAGAAGCTTTATTGAGAATTGAACCTAACAAATTAGATGAATTATTACACCCTGTTTTTGATACAAAAGCATTGAAACGCGCTCATGTAATTGCTCAAGGTTTACCAGCATCTCCAGGCGCAGCAACAGGTCAAATAGTATTCTTTGCAGATGAAGCCAATAAATATAAATACACCATTTTAACCCGAATTGAAACGTCTCCAGAAGATTTAGAAGGCATGAATATTGCTCGCGGTATTTTAACAGCTCGTGGTGGTATGACGTCCCATGCAGCAGTTGTTGCCAGAGGTATGGGTAAATGTTGTATATCTGGTGCAGGGGCATTAAAAATTAATTATAAAACAAGAACTCTAATAGTTGATGGTAAAGAATATCATGAAGGTGATTGGATTTCTTTAAACGGTTCTACGGGTAATATTATTGAAGGCAAAGTAGCCACAAGAGAGCCTGAATTAAGTGGTGAATTTGGTGATTTAATGACCTTGTCAGACAAATATGCAACCATGCAAGTTAGAACCAATGCAGATACACCAAAAGATGCAAGAGTTGCTCGTTCATTCGGAGCTCAAGGGATAGGATTGACAAGAACAGAGCATATGTTTTTTGAAGTTGACCGTATAAAAGCTATGAGAGAAATGATTTTAGCAGATACGGTTAAAGGTAGAAAACACGCTTTAGAGCAATTGTTACCTATGCAACGCGAAGATTTTGAAGGTATTTTTGAAGCCATGCAAGGTTTACCTGTAACAGTGAGATTGTTAGATCCACCTTTGCATGAATTTGTGCCTCACCAATTAATTCAACAAAAAGAGTTGGCTGAAGAGATGCATATTTCATTGGAAGCTGTGAAAAGTAAAATTTCAGAATTGGAAGAATTCAACCCCATGCTTGGTCATAGAGGTTGCAGATTAGGAAACACCTATCCTGAAATTACTGAGATGCAAGCCAGAGCTATCATTGAAGCTGCCTTAAATCTAAAAGCAAAAGGTATTGTTGCCAAACCAGAAATTATGGTTCCCTTGATAGGAACGGTTGCAGAATTTGAAATGCAAGAAGAAATTATCAGAAGAACGGCTCAAAAAGTATTTGAAGAATATAATGATACGATTGAATTTTTAGTTGGTACTATGATTGAAATTCCAAGAGCAGCATTAACGGCAGATTTAATTGCTAAAAAAGCTGAATTCTTCTCTTTTGGCACGAATGATTTAACCCAAATGACTTTTGGTTATTCAAGAGACGATGCCGGTAAATTTTTACCGATCTATATAGAAAAAGGCATTTTAAAAGTAGATCCATTTGAAGTACTTGATCAAGAAGGCGTTGGTCAATTAGTAAAAATGGGTACAGAAAAAGGTAGAAGTACAAAACCTAATTTAAAAGTTGGTATTTGTGGCGAACATGGTGGTGAACCAAGTTCTGTTGAATTCTGCTATAATTCTGGAATGAACTATGTAAGTTGTTCACCTTTTAGAGTTCCTATTGCTCGACTTGCCTCTGCGCAAGCGGCCATTAAAAAGTCCATGTAATTATTTGTTTTAAGTTTGAAAAACCGAGGTGAGATGTATGTTTTACTTCGGTTTTTTATACTTTTCAATCAAGATGATTTATTTGCTTTCTAACCATTTTTTAGCATTTACAAAAGCTTCTAACCAAGGCGATACTTCATCTTTTCTTCCTTCAGGATAATAAGCCCAATTCCATTGAAATGTGGAACGTTCAATATGTGGCATGGTTACTAAATGCCTACCCGTTTTATCACACATCATGGCTGTGTTAAAATCGGAACCGTTTGGATTGTGTGGATATTCAGCATAACCATATTTTGCTACAATATTATATTGGTCTTCTGTATAAGGTAAGTTAAATTTACCTTCACCATGGCTAATCCAAACACCTAAAGTACTACCTTCTAGGGTTGAAAGCATGACTGAATTGTTTTTTTGAATTTTCACAGAAGTAAACGCACTCTCGTGTTTGTGCGAGTTATTATGAACCATTTTTCCATGAACTTCATGCTCAGGATTAATAAGGTCCAATTCCATCCACAATTGACATCCATTACAAATTCCAACCGATAAGGTGTCCTCTCTTTTAAAGAAATCTTGTATGGCTTTATTCGCTCTTTTATTGTATTTAATTGCACCAGCCCAACCTTTTGCAGAGCCTAAAACATCTGAGTTGGAGAAGCCTCCAACAGCGCCTAAAAACTGAATATCTTCCAAGGTTTCACGACCCGAAATTAAATCGGTCATGTGCACATCTTTTACATCAAAACCCGCTAAGTACATCGCGTTAGCCATTTCGCGCTCGGAGTTGCTTCCTTTTTCACGGAGAATGGCAGCTTTAGGTTTTATATTTCCAATGACCGGTAATTTTCCTGTGAAATGTTTAGGAAATGTGTATTGAAGCGGTTGATTTTTATAATAATCAAATCTTGCTTGAGCTAAATTATTGGCCGTTTGTTTTTGGTCTAATAAAAATGAGGTTTTGTACCAATCATCACGTAAGCGAGATATGGTTAATGTGAAAACGTCGTTGGTGTTAATTATGCTTAAAACATCACTATTGGTAACTTTTCCAATGTTGAAAAATTTAATATTTGCAGAATTTAAAACAGTTTCAATTAAGGCATCTTTGGATTGAATTACAATACCAGCATTTTCGGAAAACAGGAGTTTTATTGAATCTTTTTCCAATATAGCCGAAAGGTCTAATTCGGCACCCAAATTATTATCGGCAAAACACAGTTCCAATAAAGTAGTGATTAAACCGCCCGAAGCCACGTCATGTCCAGCAACAATTTGGCTATCTTTAATTAATTTCTGAATGGTATTGAAAACGGTTTTTACATAACTAGCATCTTTTACTGAAGGTGTTTCATTTCCTATTTTATTTAATATTTGAGCAAATGAACTTCCGCCTAGTTTAAAATCATCTTGGGATATATTGATATAATAAATACTGCCTGCGTTTCTTTTTAAAACAGGCTCAACCACATTAGTAATATCATTACAGTTTCCAGCTGCCGAAATTATAACGGTTCCAGGAGCAATCACATCTTCATTCGGGTACTTTTGCTTCATGGATAAGGAATCTTTTCCTGTTGGAACATTAATTCCTAAATCAATGGCAAATTCAGAAACGGCTTTAACTGCTTCGTATAATCGTGCATCTTCACCTTCATTTTTACATGGCCACATCCAGTTGGCCGATAAGGATACACTTTTTAAACCATCTTTTAAAGGTGCCCAGACAATATTGGTTAAAGCTTCTGTAATGGCGTTTCTACTGCCCGCTATTGGATTTATCAACCCAGAAATAGGTGAGTGCCCAATAGAAGTTGCAATACCTTCTTTTCCTTTATAATCGAGTGCCATAACCCCTACATTGTTCAAAGGTAATTGTAATAGGCCAACACATTGTTGTTTAGCCACTTTGCCACCCACACAACGGTCTACTTTATTAGTTAACCAATCTTTACACGCTACAGCCTCCAATTGTAAAACCTGCTCTAAATAGTCATGAAAATTATTAGAATTATAGGTTAATTCATTATAATATCTTTGGATGGTTTTATCTGTCATGATGGTTTTTGGAGAGCTTCCAAACATATCTTCCATGGCTAAATCCATGGGCTTATGACCGTTGGATTTAGACTGAAAAGTAAATCGGTTATCACCGGTTACATTACCAACGGTGTACATAGGTGAACGTTCTCTGTCTGCTATTCTTTGTAAAATATCAATATGGTCTTTATCAATCACCAATCCCATACGTTCTTGCGATTCGTTCCCTATAATTTCTTTATCAGAAAGGGTTGGGTCACCAACAGGAAGTTTATCTAAATCTATTTTTCCACCTGTATCTTCAACCAATTCAGATAAACAGTTTAAATGCCCACCAGCACCATGATCGTGAATGGAAACAATGAAATTTTTATCACTTTCTACCATTCCGCGTATAGCATTGGCAGCACGTTTTTGCATTTCTGGATTTGAACGTTGTACCGCATTTAATTCAATGCCTGAAGCAAATGCGCCTGTATCGGCACTAGAAACCGCAGCGCCACCCATACCAATTCGGTAATTTTCACCACCAAGAATCACTATTTTATCGCCCGTTTGCGGTTTGTCTTTTAAAGCTTGGTCTTTTTTACCATAGCCAATACCACCGGCTTGCATAATGACTTTATCGAAACCAAGTTTACGACGAGGCCCTTGGTCTGCACTCAGGGTAACATCATTATGTTCATCATGTTCAAAGGTTAACACGGAACCACAAATTAATGGTTGACCGAATTTATTTCCAAAATCGGATGCGCCATTGGAGGCTTTAATTAAAATGTCCATGGGGGTTTGATACAACCATGGGCGTTCTGGAAATGCTTTTTCCCATGGGCGGTTTTCTTCTAAACGAGAATATGAGGTCATGTAAACAGCCGTTCCTGCTAATGGCAAAGACCCCTTTCCTCCAGCCAATCTATCGCGAATTTCACCTCCAGAACCTGTTGCAGCACCGTTAAAAGGCTCTACAGTAGTTGGGAAGTTATGAGTTTCGGCTTTTAATGAAATAACCGATTCAAAATCTTTGGTTGTGTAAAAATCGGGTTTATCTGCAGATTTTGGGGCAAATTGCTCTACTTTTGGACCTTCAATAAAAGCTACATTGTCTTTATAGGCAGACACGATTGAATTGGGATGTGTTTCTGAGGTTTTTCTAATGAGTTTAAAAAGAGAGGTTGGTTTTTCAACGCCATCAATCACAAAAGTTCCATTAAAAATTTTGTGTCTGCAATGTTCAGAGTTTACTTGTGAGAAACCAAACACTTCAGAATCTGTAAGGGGTCTTCCAATTTTTTTGGCAACACCTTCTAGGTAGGTAACTTCTTCTGTGCTTAACGATAAACCTTCTTGCTGATTATATGCAGATATATCTTCAATATTAAGTATAGGTTTAGGCGTTATGTTTATGGTAAAAATATGTTGATGTAATCCATTAAATTTTTCGGAAATCATGGGGTCGAAATCTTTAAAGCCTTCAGAAATTGCTTTAAATTCTTCAATGCGAATAATGTCTGAAATGCCCATGTTTTGGGTAATTTCAACCGCATTGGTACTCCAAGGTGTTATCATAGCAGCTCTTGGGCCAACAAAAAAAGCATCGATGGATGCTTGTACTATTTTGGGTTGGTTGCCAAATAACCACGTTAATTTAGCGATGGTTTCGGTTGATAATTCTTTTGTTGTTTGTACAGCAAATACTTGGCTGGATACGTTTCCAAAGAAATGAATCATTATGTATTGGTTTGTATGTTTTGAATTAAATGCAAATTTAATTTTTTTAGCGGTAAGAAGTGAGCAAAACTTTAAGTTAATTAAAGAGTTATTCACGATGTTTTAAACATAAAAAAGCATTAAAAAAATGTCTTTAGGTGTTGTTTGATGGTTTGTTTAAGGATAGCTAGGTATTTATGAATTTGGATTTTTCACATAAAATCAAAGATTGCAATGAACGATAACCATGTTTTATCCAGTTTTTTTTTGTATAACTTACTCAAATACTCTGTCCAAAATAAAATTGTCTTCTCTAACTCGTTATCAAAAACTAGAACGTTATTATCGTTTTATTGCTTATATCTAGTGTTAAACAAAGTTCGTCATTTTTTCTTGTAAAATCTGTTTTTAAAAATTTTAGTTCTTTTTTTATTACTTTCATCAAGAAATCAAATTTCCTTCATTATCCCATTGAGCCATATCGCCAATAGTGTCTGGATCTAAACATTTGGCCAGCCATTCGGCATCATAACTCATGCCATGTGCTTCTAAAACATCTTGTGGAACGCCATCCCAAACATTGGGCATATTGCCTTTGTAATCAAGTTCTTTAATGCCAACTTCCGAAGTAAAATAGCCAGTAAGGACTAAATTTCTCATGAGTGAAAAAAATTGAACTTCTTGAACTTGTTCTTCGGCTTCCATGTCAGGAAAGGCCATTTTATCCAGCAATTCTTTTTGTTGCACTTCTGTGCAATTAACAAATGTTGCTTGGTAATGCGTGTTGCAATACCCATTCATCCACATCAACCCACCACGTATTTTTACCTGAAACTCTGGGACATCTTTTGCCATAAATTCTATGAATTCTACAACACCAGCTTGTTCAATAGTGCCTTGTTCATTGGGCGGTAAAATTAAATTTGCCAATGTTTTTATGATTTGAAGCTCTTGGTCTTCAAAAAACTGATCTAATAAAAGATCTTCATCAAAAGCAGCTTCTTTAGGTGTTCTGCCATAGGTATATTTCCAGATTTTATCTTCAATAACTTCTGGTGCTGTTTCGGTAACACAGCTTTCTAGGGTAAGTCCAACAGCCATGGACCCTAAGATCATCGATTTTAAACTTTCTCTTCTATCCATGACTTATAAATTTTGTTTTTTTAATTCTTCAATAATAAAATCTGAGGTTCTCCATGCTAAGGCTAAAATAGTCCAAGTGGGGTTTTTATCGGCTTGCGAAACAAAGGGTCCGGCATCTACCACAAACACATTGTCAACATCGTGCAAGCGTTCAAATTCATTCACCACCGATGTTTTTGGGTCGCTTCCCATTCGGGTTGTTCCTACTTCGTGGATAATTCTTCCAGGATTTAATAAACCGTAATCTTTATCTTTTCCAGGAGCATCTCCTAACACAATACCGCCCATATTATGACCAATTTCTTCAAAAGTCTGATGCATGTGTTTGGCTTGTTTGCGTTCAAAATCTGACCATGAATAATTAAAGCGTAGTACAGGAATTCCAAATTCATCCACCGTAGTTGGGTCAATTTCACAATAGTTCTCTTTTCTGGCAATCGATTCGCCTCTGCCAGACATTCCTAACACAGAGCCATAGAATTTTTTAACATCTTCTCTAAGTCCGTTACCATAACCACCAACGGTTAATCCTAAATGTTTATTTAAATCGTTGGGGTTAAATCCTGTGCCATAACCGGGCATTCCCAAACCGCCCCAAACTTCAATGTGATAACCTCTCGGAAAATCTAACTTTTTATTATCGAGCCACCAAGGCGAATAGACGTGCAAACCACCAACACCATCTTCATTATAGCGTTTTCTATTCATAAGTTCTGGAACAAAAATGGCACGGTCTGTTCCTGTGGAATCGTGTAAATATTTACCAATTAATCCACTGCTATTACCCAATCCGTTTGGGTGTTTTTCGCTTTTAGAGTTAAGCAATATTCTGGCAGAGCTACAAGCTGATGCCGCTAATACCACAATTTTACTTTTGAGAGTATATTGTTGACGGTCTTCTTTGTTAATATATTTAACCCCATTGGCTTTTCCATGCTCATCAATGGTAACTTCGCTTACCATGCTATTCACAAATAAATCAACTTGGCCGCCATTTTTTTGAGCAGGAAAAATTAAACAGGAACCAGAAGAAAAATCGGCATATACGGAACAGCTTCTATTGCATTGCCCACAGAAAAAACAGACACCACGGTCATTATTGATCCGTTTTGTTAGAATGGATAATCTTGATGGAATAACATCTACATTAGATTTTTTGGCGCCTTTGATATAATACAATTCATGAAGGCGTGGTTTTGGTGCTGGTAAAAAGAAGCCATCTGGGTCATTGTAACGTTTTTCATTGCTTCCAAAAACGCCAATGAGTTTATCAACCTTGTCATAGTAAGGTTTCACGTCTTCATAGCCGATAGGCCAATTATCTCCCAATCCATCGCGGTCTTTTGCTTTAAAATCATTCGGTCCAAAACGCAGTGAAATACGTCCCCAATGATTGGTTCTGCCACCTAACATTCTGGAGCGAAACCAGTCAAATTTGGTGTCGCCAATATTGTTATAAGGTTCTCCTTCTATATTCCAACCACCATATGCTGCATCAAATTCACCAAAGTCTCGTTGTGTTCCAGCGCCTCGTCTAGGTGATTCATAGGGCCATTTCAATTGTGTTCGCTGTTCAGGATTTGCAGGATCAAAAAAAGGGCCTGCTTCCATAACGGCTACTTTTAGGCCTGCATCGGCTAAAACCTTTGTGGCCATTCCGCCACCAGCTCCAGAGCCAACAATGATAACATCATAAATTTTTTGTGATTCAATGATT
This sequence comes from Flavobacteriaceae bacterium CG_4_10_14_3_um_filter_33_47, assembly GCA_002784145.1. Lineage (GTDB taxonomy): Bacteria > Bacteroidota > Bacteroidia > Flavobacteriales > Flavobacteriaceae > Yeosuana. Next base: position 35,351 of record PFKE01000065.1, read on the forward strand.
TGCATGGTCAATGTTTTTATTGGTAAAATTTAATAAATATAATTTTAATAGAATAGAAAGCATAAAATTTTATTGGTTTGAAACCGCTACAGCTATTTTGGAATCTGCGGTTCCATAATACAGAAACCACTGATTATTGAAGTGAACTAAGCCTTCAACAAAACAGACTTCATTAACTTCGCCAACCTTTTCATAGTCTTTGTCTGGATGGATAAAGAAACTTTCGGTTCTATCAATCAACTTAAAAGGGTTTTTATTATCAAACAAGGCTTGCCCAGCGGCATAAGTAAATTTGGGTAAACTAGAATCATTGTAATTGGCCGCATTACTACCATTATAAATTAGTAAAATCCCTTCATCTTTATATAAGGCATAAGGTCCAGGTTCTACCAAACGACTGTCGTAATAACCCATTCTAGGATGTAAAACAGATATTGGTTTTCCAGATTCTTCATTTTCTGCAATGTTCCAATGGATTAAATCGTTTGACGTTGCCATATATAAATTGGTATCTCCAAAATACATCCAATATTGGCCATTAATTTGTTTAGCAATAACTTTATTTCCTTTTAATTCACTAACTATAGCGCCAGATTTAGACCACATATCAATATATTTTTCATCGTTAAAAACCAAGCCATGTTTGGTCCAAGTTTTTAAATCTTTTGAGGATGCTACGCTTAATCGGGCTGTTTTACCATCATAAGCGGTGTAAGTCATAATATAGTCGCCAGTGTCACTTTCAACAATTCTTGGGTCTTCAACACCATCAAAATAGCAGAAATAACAAGATTCTGAATTTTTCTGTTCTTTGCCATCTTTTTTATAATTCCATTCATAAGGTTTCATGGCATCATTGTCTGGAAATAAAACGGGCGATACCATTTTTGTAAAATGCAAGCCATCATCACTAATGGCCATTCCTATGCGAGACGTGCCATTTAAATCTTGTGCTCTATACATCAAATAAACTTTGTTATCTTTAACAACAGCAGTTGGATTTAAGACATTGCGTTCTTCCCATTTAACAGATGTTTGAGTAATAGGATCAGTAAATTCTAAATTGGTTGAAGGATTTAATATAGGATTAATACTATCTACTTTTACAAATTCTGTAAACATCCAATCCGATTGGTTATCAATAGAATCTGATGTTTTAGTTGTATTTTGCTTACAGGAAAAAAGCAATGCAAGGGTTATTAAAACAAGAAGCTTTGAAGAATTTGTTGATTTTTTATACATAGTTTTTAGTTTGTTGTTTAGTATGTAAGTTCGTTTATTTTTTTTGATATTGCAAGAGCTCAGAAATTTGGCTTATAAAGGTTTTTTGTAATCAAGTTATAGCTGTAATATTAAATGGAATTTATAAATTTTGAATAGATTGTGTTACATTTACATCTTAGATTTTAATGATCATTATATTTTAAATATTTTCTTAAGTTGATATCACCTGCAAGCATAGATTTAGTCTTTGAAACCGCTCGAGTTGAAGAGGTTATTGGTGATTTTGTTCAATTAAAAAAGGCAGGTTCAAATTATAAAGGGTTGAGTCCGTTTAGTGATGAGCGCTCGCCAAGTTTTATGGTATCGCCCGTTAAGCAAATTTGGAAAGATTTTAGTAGCGGAAAAGGAGGAAATGCAGTAGCATTTTTAATGGAACATGAGCATTTTACCTATCCTGAAGCCATCAAATATTTGGCTAAAAAGTACAATATAGAAATTGAGGAAACTGAACAATCAAATGAGCAGAAAGAACAACAAGATGAGCGTGAAAGTTTGTATTTGGTCAGTGAATTTGCTAGTAAGTATTTTCAAAATATACTGCACAAAACAGACCAAGGAAAATCTATAGGACTTGGGTATTTTAAAGAACGTGGTTTTACAGAGGAAACCATTAAAAATTTTGATTTAGGATATTCTCTTGAAGAGTGGCAAGCCTTTACAGATGAAGCCTTAAAACAAGGATACAAGATAGAATTTTTAGAAAAAACGGGGTTGACCATTGTAAAAGGCGATAAGCGATTTGATAGGTTTAAAGGGCGTGTTATGTTCCCTATAAAAAGCATGAGTGGTCGTGTATTAGGTTTTGGTGGACGTATTTTAGTAACCGATAAAAAGGCAGCTAAATATGTAAACTCACCAGAAAGCATCATCTATCATAAAAGTAATGTGCTTTATGGTATTTATCATGCCAAACAAAGTATAGCCAAAGAGGATAATTGTTTTTTAGTTGAGGGGTATACGGATGTGATTCAATTTCATCAAACAGGTATAAAAAATGTAGTGTCATCTTCTGGAACGGCATTGACCTCAGAGCAAATAAGATTAATTAATCGTCTTACAAAAAACATTACCGTATTGTTTGATGGCGATGCTGCTGGATTGCGCGCCTCGTTAAGAGGTATCGACCTGATTTTGGAGCAAGGTATGAACGTAAAAGTATGTACATTTCCAGAAGGCGAAGACCCAGATAGCTTTGCAAAACAAAATACGCTTGAAGAATTATCGGTTTATTTAGTTGAAAATGCTAAAGATTTTATTGAATTTAAGACTTCTTTATTATTAGATGAAACAAAAAATGACCCAATTAAAAAAGCAGAAGCTATATCTGATATGATTGCAACTATAGCTATTATTCCTGATGAATTAAAGCAACAGGTTTATGCTAGAAGAATCGCCCAAATGATGGACATCGAGGAGAATAGAATGTATGATTCTATACAACGATTTAGAAATCGACGTTTAAATGATTTAAATAAAAGAGTAGAGAAAGATGAGTTTAAGGATACAAAATTATTTGAAGTAATAAGGAATGATTTTGATGATAGAAAAGTTGATGTTCAATATGTGTTAGAAAGAAAAATCATTGAAGTGTTATTGCTATATGGAAATAAAACGGAAGATTTTGAAGATTTGGTGTTAAAAGAAAATGAACAAGGACAATTGGTTTTAGAACCCGTAATTAATACAGCAAAGGTTTTTGAAAAGGTTTTTTTAGACTTGCAGGATGATGAAATGGAATTTTCAAATCCGCATTTTAAAACTTTGTATTACACTATTATTGATACTCTTAATCAAAATCCAGATTTTCAACTCAAGAATTTTATTAATACTGTGGATACAGATATCGCTAATGAAATCACGACTATTTTAATGGAAGATGAGCGTTACTCACTGGATGATTGGGAACGGATGCATATTTTTCCAAAAGGGAAATCTAGCAGTATAGCTCAATTGGTAAGCGAAACTATTTTGAGTTTAAGGTGTTTTTTAATAGATCAAAAAGTTAAAGAATTTCAACAAAAAACAATACAAAATAAAGCCGAAGTAAATAAAAACATTCTTGAAGAAGTAAAAGATTACTCCGGCTTAAAGATGTTGTTGTCAAGAAAACTTAACAGAGCATTATAATTCGGCCAGTTTAGCTTGGTTAACTAAATCAACAATATTATTTACTTTTAATTTTCTCATTAATCTAGCCTTATAAGTGCTTATGGTTTTTTCATTGACATTTAACTCTTGAGCCACTTCTTTGTTTTTTTTACCTACACATAAAAGTTTAAGAACTTCAGTTTCTCTGGTTGAAAGTTTTTTGTAATAGGTACCTGTTTTGTTAACACGTTTACCAAGTTTTAATTGTTGGTTTATGTCATCACTTAAGTAAATTCCACCATCGTGTACTTTTAAAATGGCTTCGTTGATGGTTATGATGTTTACTGACTTAGAAATATAACCAGATGCGCCTGCTTTTATGGAGTTAATGGCATAAACTTCTTCTGGTTGACCACTAAAAATAATGGTTTTTGTGTCTGGAAAATCATTTTTTAAAGTTCTCAAAACAGTTAAACCATTTACTTTAGGTAAATCAATTTCAGTTAAAATAATATCAACTGGAACTTTTTTTATAAAGTCAATAATGGCTTCGCCGTTATCAACACTACCCACAATTTGGATGTTTGATGAAGCAGAAAAAAGGAGTTCTAATCCTTTTCGAATAATTGGATGATGATCCGCTATTAATAATTTAATCATATCTGGTTGATTTTAAGAGTTATGAGAGCACACTTAGGGTATACTGCATGTTTAAACTGGGTTATTGTAGTAAATATAATAATAATTTGATGATATAACAATTTTTATAATAAATCATTAGGAATGTTACAAATAGGTATAGGGTTCATTTTGTGTTTATTAGCACGGTTGTATCGCCTAAAAATTTTAAAAACGTCTTGTTCTCTACCTGTAAAATCTTCTGGATTTTTGTTTTCGCCATCCATTTGCATCGCCCATTCCAGTTCAGGATAAGAGGCACCTATTTGATCCTCATCTGTTCTGTCATCTCCCCAAAGTCCATCTGTTGGAGCTGCTTCAATAATCTCTTGATGGATGCCTAAATATTCTGCAATGTTATAAACTTGTGTTTTTAATAAATCGGCTATTGGGCTTAAATCAACACCACCATCACCATATTTTGTGTAAAAGCCAACACCAAAATCTTCAACTTTATTCCCAGTTCCTGCAACCAGATATTTTTCTAAAGCAGCAAAGTAATAAAGGGTAGTCATACGTAATCTGGCTCGTGTGTTTGCTAACGACATAAAACGTTCTTCTTCATTTTCTACAGCAGGCAGTGCGTCTATCAAACTATCAAAAACAGGAGTTAGATTAACTTGAGTCATATTAACTTGATTGAAATGGTTTTTTAACCAATCAATATGATTTAAAGCTCTGCTAACTTGCGAAGGTGCCTGATGAATAGGCATTTCCAAGCATAGAAGCGGTAACCCTGTTTTGGCACATAGGGTTGAGGTAACTGCTGAATCAATTCCACCAGAAATACCAATAACAAACCCTTTCATGCCAGCATTTGTAGCATAGTCTTTTAACCAATTTACTATATAGTCAACTACTTTTTCTGTTTGCATATTAAATGATTTAATTCAAAGAATAGTACATTTGTAAACAAAAATAAGGGAATCACTCAATTAATAAAAATTTAGAGCGTTTAAGTTTAAATGAAAAAAAATATATTATTAATAGTTCTGTTGGTGGTTATAGTTTCATGTAAAAATGATGATCAACTAGAGTCAGACATTGAAAAAATTCCGATAGACGTTAAGATTGAACGGTTTGATGAATTGTTTGGTAAGGCTAATGAGCAAAATTTGCCAACACTTAAACAAAACTTTCCGTTTATGTTTTCAAAAAAATATACAGATTCTTTTTGGATTGCCAGAACTAAAGATACGCTTCAAATTAAATTACTTCAAGAGGTATCTAAAGTTTACCCAGAAATTAATGAGCAGGAAACTGAAATTAAAGCGCTTTTTCAGCATATAAAATATTATTTTCCCGAATTTAAAGAGCCTAGAATCATTACTACAACCTCATTTGTTGACTATAGAAATAGAGTTATTGTTACCGATACCATTTCTTTAATTTCATTAGATTGTTATTTGGGTTCTGATCATGAGTTTTACCAAGGTATTCAAAAATATATTAGAGAAGATTTTAACAAAAAGCATATGGTTGTTGATTTAGCCTTGGAATATGCCAAAAATTATATATTTCAAGAACCCAATAAAACCCTTCTGGATGAAATGATTTACTTTGGAAAACAATTGTATTTTTTAGATAAGGTAATTCCTTTTAAAACAGAAGCTGAACGAATTGGCTACACACAAGAACAATTAGATTGGGCTTTGGCTAACGAAAGTTATGTGTGGCGGTATTTTGTAGAAAGAGAACTTTTGTTTAGCACAGATTCAAAATTACCCGGCAGATTTATTAATCCGGCACCATTTACTAAATTTTATTTAGAAGAAATAGACAGCGAGTCACCAGGCAGATTAGGTCAATACATAGGTTGGCAAATAGTAAAGGCTTACATGCAAAATAATGAGGTCTCATTAAAAAAAATGCTAATGACTTCGCCCGAAGAAATTTTTAATCAATCAAAGTTTAAACCAAGAAAATAATGGCATCAAAAATTACATCTAAAATTGAGTTGAGTGTTGAGCTTGATGAGAATCGAATTCCAGAAAAATTGTATTGGACAGCCAACGATGGTGGCATAAGCAATGAAGAGGCTAAAGCTATGATGTTATCGGTTTGGGATTCTAAAACTTTAGAAACCTTACGTATAGATTTATGGACGAAAGATATGCCCGTAGATGAAATGAAAGTATTTTTTCATCAAACCTTGGTAGCCATGAGTGACACCTTTAATAAAGCTACTCAAGATGAAAAAATGACAGCTACCATGAAAGATTTTTGTGATTATTTTGCTGAAAAATTAGAGTTGAAAAAATAAATTAATCACTTTTATTGGCATCATTTATTTCTTTATTAAGATGGTCTAAGTATAAAATGCCATTCAAATGGTCAATTTCATGCTGGAAAATAACCGATGTAAATCCTTCAACAGTTTCAGTATTATCTTCACCATTTACAGTGTCATAAACAATAACAATAGAATAAGACCTATTATTTAATGTTTCGCTTCTGTTAGGGATTGATAAACAACCTTCTTTATAGGTCTGTTTTTTTTCTGAATAACCAATAATCATTGGATTTAAATAAACTTCAAACGGGAAATTTTCTTTGTCAAAGCGTTGAACCCAGACAATATTTTTTAAAACGCCTACCTGTGGCGCTGCAATACCTGCCCCAAGAGACATACTGTCAGTAACGGTTCTATACAGACGTTTAATAAGACGTATAAGAACTTTATTATTCGGGTCTGGTTTTATATAGCTGCTTTTTGATCGAAGTAAAAGTGAATCCCTTTGGTTGGTTATTTTATAAACCCGCATGGGTGATAAGGTGTCTGATGATAAAATCATTTTAACTTCAGACTCGGAAAATGACCCTATATTATTTTTTAATGGAGTTTTAGTCCCAGAACAGCTAAAAAAGAGAGCCATTACAATAAGAAAACCTAAAATAGTTGTTTTCATAGTTATAACATTAAGGTTACCATTCATTAATTCTGTTAGAATCTAATTTAATAAAAATAAACAGCAAAATAGTAAAACTCCACAAGCCAGAACCACCATAACTAAATAGAGGCAACGGAATACCAATGGTAGGAATTAACCCCATGACCATGCCTATATTAATCATAAAATGCATGAAAATAATACTTGCAACGCCATATCCATACATTCGGCTAAACTGAGATTTTTGCAATTCGGCTAAGTGCAAAATACGTATTAATAACAATACAAAAAGGATGACAACCATGGCACTGCCAACAAAACCCCATTCTTCTCCAACGGTACTAAAAATATAATCGGTGTGTTGTTCTGGTACAAATTTGCCTGTAGTACGAGTACCTTCTAAAAACCCTTTTCCTGTGAGTCCGCCAGAACTTATGGCCTTTTCTGACTCGTTAAGGTTATAGGCAAATGTTTTCTTCATGTTTTCAAGCTTCAACGGATCTTTTTCTAATCGTAACCATAGGCTTATGCGGTCTTGTTGGTGGGGTTGTAAAATATTTTGATAGAAAAATTTAACACCTGAAGACAGCATTACACAACCAACTAAAATAAGAATGGGTTTAATAAACGATGGCTTTTTTTTAGTAAAAAAATAGTTTGTAACTATTAAAATACCAGCGGCAATTGAAGTAAAAATAGCTCCAAACTTTAATGAAAATACAGCGAGCAACGTCATGGCAATACCAATCATTAAATATATTTTAGGCAACCCTTCTCGGTATAAAACAAAAAAGAAAGCTGCGTAAACAATGGTGCTTCCGGTGTCGTTTTGAAGGAGCACTAAAATGGCAGGAATGGCTATAAGAATAAAGCATTGTATTTGATCTTTAATCTTATGGATGTCTGTATTTAAATCACTTACATATTTGGCAACAGCTAGTACGGTAGCTATTTTAGCAAATTCGCTTGGCTGAATGGTCATGCCTCCAAAGGCATACCATGATGTGGCACCATTGACGTTTTTACCAAATATAAATAAACCAACCAGTGATAGCATGGAAATTAAGTATATAATACTTGAAAAGCGTTCGTAAAATTTTGCTTCTATAGATAAAATAATAACAATTAAACCAAGGGTTAGGAAAATAAATATTAATTGTTTTCCATAAGGCTCGGCAGCATTGAAATAATCGATGGTTTCTCCTGTATGTGAAGCCGATAAAATGTTTAACCAACCAAAAACTACTAACAAAAGAAAAATAATGATGGTTATCCAATCAAATTTAAAATATCTATGAGTCTCTCTGTGCATTAGTTTGACAAGTTAGAAATTTTTGATTTAAGCGATTTATCTAAAGGAATAACCTGTAAAGTTGTTTCACCATTAATTTTGAAAGTTTCACCAGAATAGGGTTTATGGTATTCATCCTCCAGGCTATGCGTTAATATCCAATCTTCCAAATCCGTTCTGGTAATATGGTCTTTAATATATTTTTCAATCATTAAACTTGCTATTTTTCCTGCAAAGCGGCTTCCCCAATAACCATTTTCAACAAAAACAGCAATGGCAATTTTTGGGTTGTCTTTGGGTGCAAATGCTACAAAAATAGAATGGTCTGTTAACTGGGTTTTTACACCATTAATTTTTATAAAATTTTCAGCCGTTCCTGTTTTACCACAAATATCTATACCTGAAACCCTTAAGGCAGCGGCCGTTCCTTTATTATAAACATCAAACATGCCTTGAACTACGGGTTCAAAATGTTCTTTGTCAATGGTGGTGTGTTTTGGAGTTGTATAATTGGTATCAATGGTTTCGCTTTCAATATTTTTAATGATATGAGGCGTGAAATAAAAACCTCTGTTGCCAATGGCTGCTATCATATTAGCTAACTGAATGGGCGTTGCTTCAACTTCACCTTGACCAATAGCATTAGAAATATTATAGGTTGAAACCCAACGATTTTCGCCATACCATTTATTATAAAAATCACCATCGGGAATTCTCCCTTTACTTCCAATTTTTAAATCATACCCTAAATAATTTCCCAGACCAAAACTTTTAACATGATCGCTCCAAACATTCATGCCTTGGGCTGGATCATCGTACTTATCAATAATTCGTCTGTACACATTGGCAAAATAGGAGTTGCAAGATTGAGCAATACCATCAATCATACTCAAAGGACTGGAATGGCTGTGGCAGCCAGTTAAACGTCGGCTACCCAGGTAGTAACCCATTCTGCAACCAAACCTGTCATGAATGGTCACAACCTTTTCTTGTAAACCAATAAGTGCGTTTAAAACTTTAAAGGGTGAACCTGGCGGATATTGTGCTAACAAACTTCTATCATATAAAGGTTTTGAAATTGTGTCATAATGCATTTTTGAATAATTTTTAGACCTATCTCTGCCTACTAATAAATTAGGATTAAAACTTGGTGCTGATACCATGGCTAATATTTCGCCAGAGCTTGGTTCAATAGCAATAATGCCACCACGTTTATTTTTCATTAATAATTCGCCGTATTCCTGTAATTTTGCATCAATGGTTATGGTTATGTCTTTTCCAGGCTCAGGTAAAGTGTCATAAATACCATCTTTATAAGGGCCAATGTCTCTGTTAAAACGGTCTTTTTGAATGAATTTGATTCCTTTAACGCCACGCAAATCTTCTTCATACGATGCTTCTACTCCTTGTTTTCCAATTAAATCACCCATTTTATAGTAGGGGTCACTTTGAATAATGGCATTGTTTACTTCACCAATATCACCTAAAACATTGGCCCCAATAGTTGTTTGGTAAAGGCGTAGCGATCTTTTTTGAATATAAAAGCCTTCAAATTTTCTCATTTTTTCTTGCAAAACGGCATAATCTTCTTTTGAAAGATGCGGAATAAAAACAGAAGGAAGCCACGGAGAATAATGGTAAGCTTTATTGTAAATTTGTTTAAATTGGTCTTTGGTAATTTTTAAAAGTGAACAAAACTCTAAGGTGTCTAAAGGTTTTACTTCGCGTGGAATAAACATAACATCGTACGATGGTTGGTTTGCCACCAAAAGGGCACCATTTCTGTCATAAACAAAGCCTCTTTTTGGATAGTCATATACTTTTCTAATGGCATTATCTTCAAACAAATCATGCTTGTTGGCACTATATATTTGAAGGTAAAAAAGCCTTACCAGAAATAAAAAGCCAACAAGAATAACAGATAAAAAAAGTAAAAATTTTCTCATTTAGTTTTTCTACTAAATATAATGGTTATTAATATGCACAGGATGATAGTGAATATACTTGAGAATAACGTTTTTTGAAGTGTTAAAATTATTTTTGAAATGTTAAAGATTTCTAGTGAAAAAAGTATAAGATGATGAATGACCGTTAAAATTGTGATGTAGAGCAGTTTTGAGCCAAACTCAACCGTATCAAATTTTATGGTTTGATATTCGTAGATGGTTCCAAAGCAAAATTTTAGAATAAGTGGTCTTGCATAGGCAATACTCACGCAAGATGCGGCATGAATACCGCCAGAATCAGAAAATAAATCAATGGTTAATCCCATTAAAAAACTTAGAAAAACAAATAATGTTCTACTATTTTTTATGGGAAATAATATAACAAATAAAATATAAGTGTAAGGATTGATGTATCCAAGAAAATTAATATGGTTTAAAACCACGACTTGTAAACCTACAAGTAAAATGAAGCGAACCATGTTGGCATATGTTACACTATTCATTTTGACTAGTATTTAGCAGATTGGTTATTTCTTGAATATCGGTATTTTCAATAACATAAACATGTTCTAAATTGGTCATGTCATTAAAAAGCTTGATGTTTATTTCGTAATAATTTTCTGCAGCATCTAGTTTGAAATCATGTATAATTCCAATAGAAATACCTTTTGGGAATATGGATGAACGTCCAGAAGTTACAATGGTATCACCCACGTTTACCGGAGCTATTTTTGGAATATCAATTAATTGGGTAAAATAAGGAGACTGCCCATTCCATGTTAAGGTTCCAAAATGATTTGTTTTTTTAAGCTGAGCACTTATTTTGCTAGAAGTATTTAATATAGAAAGTACTGTGGCATATTTTTTACTTGTATGGTCTATAATGCCCACAATACCTTTTGATGAAATAACACCAAAGTCTTGTTGAATACTATCTGAAAATCCTTTGTTTAGTAACAAGACATTTTTGGATGAGGCAAAACTATTTTTTAAAATATTTGCAGGTGTAAATCTATAATTTTTATTAAAGGTTGTGCGATCTGTAAAACTAGAATCGTTAACACTTTTAGAATTGTGTAAAATAGCATTTAATCTGCTGTTTTCTTCCAGTAAAATCTCGTTCTGGGTTTTAAGACCAAAATAGTTGTTAATATTACTTAAAGAGTTATAAACGCCACCCGTTAAAAAATTGGCAGAATTAATAAACTTACTTTTGTGATAAGAATGTGTTTGGATGGTAAAAGTTAGCGATAAGGTAAACAGCAACAAGAACAACAAAAACGTTTTGTTTCTTATTATAAAATTTATAATTTGTTGCATGTTAAATTAATAGAGCTATTTAATCAATACACTTTTGTATTTTATTAAATTTTTAAGGGTTATGCCCGTGCCTCTTACTACGGCACGTAAAGGATCTTCAGCTATGTAAACTGGCAAATCTGTTTTTTGAGATAAACGTTTATCTAAGCCACGTAACATAGAGCCGCCACCAGCTAAATAAATACCTGTATTATAAATATCGGCAGCTAGTTCTGGAGGTGTTTGAGATAAGGTTTCCATCACAGCATCTTCAATACGTAAAATGGATTTATCTAGAGCTTTAGCTATTTCTCTGTATGAGATTTGAACTTGTTTTGGTTTACCTGTTAGTAAATCACGACCTTGAACACTCATATCGTCTGGAGGAAGTTCCAAATCTTCGGTAGCTGCACCAATCTGAATTTTTATTTTTTCAGCAGTACGTTCACCTACATATAAATTGTGCTGCGTTCTCATGTAATAAACAATATCATTGGTGAAAACATCACCTGCAATCTTTACAGATTTATCGCAAACAATACCACCCAAAGCAATCACCGCAATTTCTGTAGTACCGCCACCTATATCAACAATCATATTACCTTTAGGTTGCATGATATCTATTCCAATTCCAATGGCAGCAGCCATGGGTTCATGAATTAAATAAACTTCTTTACCATTTACACGTTCTGCACTTTCTTTAACAGCACGCATTTCAACTTCTGTAATTCCTGAAGGGATACAAATAACCATTCTTAAAGCAGGTGTAAAAAATCTCTTTTTTAGTGCAGGTATGTTTTTAATAAACATACTAATCATTTGTTCAGAAGCATCAAAATCTGCAATAACACCATCTTTTAAAGGTCTTATGGTTTTGATGTTTTCATGAGTTTTTCCTTGCATTAAACTAGCTTCTTGACCAACATGCGTTATTTTACCGGTTATTCTGTCTCGCGCTACAATGGAAGGCGCATCAACCACTACTTTGTCATTATGTATAATAAGGGTATTTGCAGTACCTAAATCTATTGCAATTTCTTCAGTTAGGAAGTCAAAAAAGCCCATGTGCTGTATGTGTTGTTAAAGGTTTGTAAACTTATCTTGTAAATGTAATAAAAGTTAAGGTAAATAAAATAATTAGATATTTATTTAATTAATGTTTGAAATGTCTTGTTCCTGTTAATACCATAGAAACATTGTTTTCATTGCAAAAATCAATACTCAATTGGTCTTTAATGGATCCTCCTGGTTGAATTACGCTGGAAATACCAGCATTTTTAGCAATTTCCACACAATCTGGAAAAGGAAAAAAGGCATCACTTGCCATAACAGAACCTTTTAAATCAAAATGAAAACTTTGTGCTTTATGAATGGCTTGGTTTAAGGCGTCAACCCGACTTGTCTGACCTGTTCCGCTTGCTAATAGTTGTTTGTTTTTTGCTAATACGATGGTGTTAGATTTGGTGTGCTTACAAATTTTTGAAGCAAAGATTAAATCTTCTAACTCGTTTTTGTTTGGTTTATTGTTAGTTGCATAGGTTAAATGTTCAATGGCATCGGTTATGTTATCCCGGCCTTGAACCAATACACCATTTAAACAACTTCTTACGCTTGTTTTTGGCATGTCAATATCGTGAATAACTAAAATAATTCTGTTTTTTTTGCCTTGTAAAATAGTTAAGGCGTCTGCGGAATAAGAAGGAGCAATAATGACTTCGCAAAATAAATTGTGTATGTCTTCGGCTGAAGTTTTATCTATTTCTGTATTGCTAATTAAAACACCACCAAAAGCAGAAACTGGATCACCTGCTAAGGCATCTAAATACGCTTGTTTTATACTGGCTCTTTGTGCTAAACCGCAGGCGTTGTTGTGTTTTAAAATAGCAAAGGTAGGTGCATCATTTTTAAACTCATTCATTAAGTTTACGGCAGAGTCTACATCTAGTAAATTATTATAGCTAAGTTCTTTACCATGAAGTTTTGTAAAAAGCGCATCAAAATTACCAAAGAAAAACCCTTTTTGATGTGGGTTTTCACCATATCGTAAAACCTGACCATTGGTTTCGCTAATTTTTAATACGGCTTCTTCATGATTTTTGTTGAAATAATTAAAAATGGCCGAATCATAATGCGACGAAACATTAAAGGCTTTGGTAGCAAAACGTTTTCTATCACTTTCTGAAAGGTTCCCGTTTTTCTCTGTAATTAAATCAAGAAATTCAGCATAGTCATCTACCGAAGCAACACAAACCACATCCGCATAATTTTTTGCGGCTGCCCGAATTAACGAAATACCTCCAATATCAATTTTCTCAATAATATCTTGTTCACTGGCTCCCGAAGCGACCGTTTTTTCAAACGGGTATAAATCAACAATAACCACATCTATTTGAGGGATATCAAATTCAGCTAATTCAGCAATGTCACTCATATTATTTTGACGGTTTAAAATACCACCAAACACTTTTGGATGTAATGTTTTAACACGTCCGCCAAGAATAGAAGGGTATGAGGTTATTTCTTCAACAGGAATTACATGAATGCCTAAGTTGTTAATAAATTGTTGTGTACCACCGGTTGAATAAATGGTTACTCCTTGCTCGTTTAATTTCTTTACAATGGGTTCTAATCCATCCTTACTAAAGACTGATATTAATGCGGACTTAATTGTTTTTTGGTTACTCATTTTGTTGGTTTGTTTCTTTTTTTATAATTGAAAAGCAATTTTTAGATGAATTTTTTCTTAAATCTTGTTATGTAGCATCTTAAAAGTGCAAAAGTAATTATTTCAAGTAAAATTACAGACTAGAAAAGGGTTTAGTTTTTATTTTTTGTAACGAATATTTTAATTAAACGTCATATCTTTATCTCTTAATGATCATTTAGAATTTTAAGCGTATGATGCTTTATTTACGTCTTTTTAAAGAAAGTTTTTTCTTTGCAATTAATGCCTTGAGAAACAACAAACTGCGTACGTTTTTATCATTAATAGGAGTTACAGTTGGTATTTTTTCAATCATTGCAGTATTAGCGGCCGTAGATTCTTTAGATCAAAGTATTAAAAGTCAACTTTCTGGTATCGACAAAAACACCATGTATGTTACTCGTTTTTCCTTTGGTCCCACAGAGATTCCCCGATGGCAACGCGAGAATTTCCCACAAACAGGCTACGATGATTTTGAATTTATAAAACGAAATGTTTCAGGAGTAGAAGCCTGTGCTTTTGCGCTTTTTGGAAGTGCCCAAAGTATTCGATATCAGGATAGAACGCTTGAAAACATCAATACCACACCTGTTTCAAACGAAATTTATGAAATAGATAATTTAAAACTTTTTAAAGGCCGATTTTATAACGAAACCGAATCAAATATTGGTGCTTCTGTGATTGTTTTAGGATATAATTTGGCTGAAAATCTTTTTGAAAATGAAGAACCAATTGGAAAAATAGTTCGAGTTTATGGGAGAAAATTAACCGTTATTGGTGTGCTTGGTAAATATGGTGGTCTTAATATGGATTCTCCTGATGATAAAGCTTTTGTACCGGCCAATTTTGTTCGTCAGTTTATGAATACTGGAAATAATGGAATTATGACCATGATTATTATTAAACCTGAAAAAGGCATTGATATCGGCGCTTTTGAAGAAGTTTTAAGACAAAAATATAGAAGGTACAGAGGCTTAAAACCTGATGAAATCGATAATTTTTTTATCAATAAACTCTCCGGATTTACAGATTTAATAGACGGTATTATTTCAACTATGAATATGATTGGTTGGGTTATTAGTGGATTTTCTTTATTGGTTGGTGGTTTTGGAGTTGCCAATATTATGTTTGTGAGTGTAAAAGAACGAACCAATTTAATTGGAATTCAAAAAGCTATGGGAGCCAAGAATCGCTTTATATTATTTCAGTTTTTATTTGAAGCTGTTATTTTAGCCGTTATTGGTGGGCTTATTGGGTTGTTTTTGGTATGGATTGGCACCTTAATAGGGTCTTCATTAGCTGGAGATTTTGAGTTTGTACTGTCATTTAAAAATATGGTACTAGGCTTTACAGTATCAAGCATTATAGGGTTAATAGCGGGTATTTTACCTGCGAATTCTGCGGCAAAGTTAGACCCTGTTGAGGCCATCAGAACCGGTATGTAGGTTAAAGAATCGTTGCTACCTTTGCACAAACAAACTCTAAAAAACGTTCATCAGCTTCCGTAAAAGGGTCTGGTGTATTTGAATCTATATCTATCTGCCCTATATTCTTACCATTTACAAAAATGGGTATCACAATTTCAGCTTTCACAGTTATGCTGCAAGCTATGTAATTGTCTTGTGCTGCAACATCAGGAACCACAAAGTTTTTATTGCTTACAGCTACTTGTCCACAAATACCTTTTCCAAATGGAATAACGGTATGATTTGTTGGAGCACCAACATATGGTCCTAAAATTAATTCTTCTTTAAGGCCATTTCTAAAATAAAAACCAACCCAATTATAGTACGATATGTTTTTTTCAAGCACTTCACAGATGTTTAACAATCGTTGCTCTATAGGTTTTTCTTGTTTAGAAACAATCGCTTCTATTTGTGGTTTTAAAGTTTCAAAAATCATCTATTAAAAGTTTTGGTAAAAGTATTTAAAAAGACGTAACTTCGATATTCAAATTTATTTAAATTTAAAATCGTTTTAGGTTTTTTTGAAGGCACTCGTTATTAAATACAAATCGGTTATCAAATTTATATTAACATTTATGGTGGTATATATGTTAATGTCTTTATGCTATAAATGGTATTTAGATATTTCAAAAAATGGCGATTATTTTCCTGATTATATTACCAATTTAGTAGCTAGACAAAGCAAAGATTTAATTGATGTTACCGGCTATAATGCTCAAGTTTTACCGCATTCAGAAGAACCTTCCATGAAATTAATTATAAATGATAAATACTTGGCCAGAGTGATTGAAGGTTGCAATTCTGTAAGTGTTATTATTTTATTTGTTTCGTTTATTGTGGCTTTTTCTGGTAGTTTAAAAACAACGTTGATGTATATACTCTCTGGAAGCGTTTTAATTTATACGGTTAATTTATTACGAATCGTTATTTTATCTATTGGCTTGTATCATTATCCTTGGCGAAGAGATATATTACATACGGTGATTTTTCCAGGAATTATTTATGGAATGGTCTTTTTATTATGGATTTTTTGGGTAAACAGATTTTCTAACATGATAAAAAAAAATGAATAATAGTCTTAAATATACCTTATTAATACTGTTGTTTGGAATGTTAGTGTTAATCCGTGTTTTTGAGAACCAACTATTTTACGACCCATATTTATTGTTTTTTCAAAATGACTATCTATATATTGACAATCCCAGGCGAGAAGTTTTTAAATTAATGACCTTTACAAGTTTAAGATATGGGTTAAATGCCATCATCTCATTAGCCATCTTGTATGTGGTTTTTAAAGATGTAAGTATGATTAAGTTTTCAACACTTATATACCTGTTTTCATTTATATTGCTTAGTTTAATGTATCTATATTTTGTTGTAAACCCTAAGCAAGAGCAGTATTATTTGTTTTTTAACATCAGACGGTTTTTAATTCAACCCATCCTTTTATTAGTCTTGTTACCAGCTTTTTATTATTACAAACTGAAGCATTAAATGTTAAGGTCATGATAAACATCAGCTTGTATTGGTTATATTTTTCGTATTTTTGGTTTCTATGAAAGTTTTATCACAAAAAATAATGTCTTTTTTTATGGCTTTGGTAGTCTTGTTTTCTACCACGTCATTTACCATTGATAAGCATTATTGTGGGAAAATATTAGTTGATACCGCTGTTTTTAATAAGGCCAAAGGTTGTGGCATGGAGATGCAAGTCTCAACAATCAATTCAGAATGTTCAACCGTTAAAAAAAGCTGTTGTACAGAAGAACAGATTACTGTACAAGGACAAGACGAGTTGCAACTGAACTTAGATAAACTTACTTTAGAAAAGCAACTTTTTGTTGCTTCATTTTTATATTCTTATGCATCACTTTTTGAAAGTGCTGAAAAACCAACCCATTCATTTTTAGAATATCCACCACCACTTATTGTCAAGAGTATCTACAAACTTGACGAGACTTATTTAATTTGATTTTTAAAGCATTAGGCTAAGTTATCCAACAACAATTTATTGTTATTAGGATAATTTGTTGTATTCGGTGTTATCCTTAAACCAATGTCTAACGGTTTAATAATCATTTTATATGTTAAATAAAATCATAAAATATTTTTTAGAGAATAAGTTAATTACAACGCTTGTTTTAATCACATTTATTGCTTGGGGTATGTCTACATCACCATTCAATTGGAATACTGGTTTTTTGCCAAAAGATCCTGTGCCTGTTGATGCCATTCCAGATTTAGGTGAAAACCAACAAATCGTATTTACAGAGTGGTCTGGAAGATCTCCTCAGGATATTGAAGATCAGATCACCTATCCGCTCACAACATCACTTTTAGGAATACCAAATGTAAAGTCAATTAGAAGCTCCTCCATGTTTGGCTTTTCTAGTATTTACATCATTTTTGAAGAAAAAGTTGATTTCTACTGGTCTCGATCTAGGGTTTTAGAAAAGTTAAATTCCTTGCCTAATAATTTATTGCCAGATGAAGTGAAACCTAGATTAGGACCAGATGCAACCGCTTTAGGTCAAGTATATTGGTATACTATTGAAGGTCGAGATGAAAAAGGGAATGTTACTGGAGGCTGGGACTTGGATGAATTACGTTCTGTACAGGATTACTATGTAAAATACGCTTTAAATGGTGTTTCAGGTGTTTCAGAAGTGGCGTCTGTTGGTGGTTATGTGAAAGAGTATCAAATTGATGTGAATCCAGATGCCCTAAAAGCCTATAATATTGGCATTGATGTGGTCATGATGGCGGTTAAAAACTCTAATCGAGATATAGGTGCTAAAACCATCGAAATCAATAAAGCGGAATATTTTATTCGCGGACTTGGGTATATAAAAACGACCCAAGATTTAGAAAATACGGTAGTAAGTGTTACCAATAACAAACCGATTCTCATTAAGGATGTTGCCCATGTAAGTTTGGGACCAGCAACCCGAAGAGGGGTTTTGGATAAAGGTGGCGCAGAGGTTGTTGGAGGTGTAGTTGTGGCTCGGTATGGTTCAAATCCTTTAGAAGTTATCAATAATGTGAAGGCTAAAATAAAAGAGTTTTCATCGGGATTACCTAAAAAAACCTTGGTTGATGGAACAACAAGTCAACTCACCATTGTTCCTTTTTATGACCGTACCAAGCTCATTGAGGAAACCATTAGCACTTTGGAAACGGCTTTGTCACATGAGATACTCATCAGTATTATTGTAGTCCTTGTTCTGATGATGAATTTAAGAGCTTCATTTATAATTTCCAGTTTATTGCCTGTTGGAGTACTCATGACGTTCATTATTATGCGCTATGCGGGCGTTGATGCCAATGTCGTGGCATTGTCTGGTATTGCCATTGCCATTGGCGTTATGGTGGATATTGGGATTGTATTTGTCGAAAATATCATTCGGCATTTAGAAATGCCCGAAAACCATGGTGTAAAGGGTAAAGAATTAATGCATGTTATTTATGTGGCGACCAAGGAAGTCGCATCGGCCATTACAACGGCTTTGGCAACAACAGTCGTAAGTTTTATTCCTGTTTTCGCCATGGTAGGAGCCGAGGGAAAATTATTCAGACCACTTGCGTTTACAAAAACATTTGCCTTATTGGGAGCTTTCGTTTTAGGCATTGTTGTATTGCCAGCTTTAGCACATTTTGTTTTCGGTATCAATTACGATAAAAGGAAGGTTAAAAGAACTTGGGGTATTATATTAATTGTTGGTGGATTACTATTGGCAATTTATATGCACATTTGGCTACCATTGGTATTATGTGTTTTAGGTTTCAATTCACTGTTTGAACATAAACTGCCACTTAAATTCAACAAGTATTCCAAGTACATTAATATAGGGTTGACCTTATTTATTGCTACATTTTTCTTGACTGAAGAATGGATGCCATTAGGATCACAAAATTACCTCATTGTAAATTATGTATTTGTACTGGTATTAATTGGGGTCATTTTAGGAATGCTGTTAACCATTGTCCATTTTTATGAACCCGTTTTAAAATGGTGTTTGAATAATAAAGGCAAGTTCACGTTGATTCCGCTTTTCACCTTGTTGTTTGGCGTTTTCATTTGGCTGGGGTTTGATAGTATTTTCGGATTTGCTTCCAAAGGGTTTGAAAAAATGGGATGGAATATTAAGGAAACAAAGGTCTGGTCCTCAATTTCCAAAACATTTCCAGGTATTGGATCCGAGTTTATGCCAACCCTAAATGAAGGATCATTTCTGTTAATGCCTTCCGCCATGCCTCATGCGGGATTGGAAGAAAGCAAAAACACGGTCCAGAAATTGGATATGCTGTTGGCGAATTTTCCAGAGGTTGACATTGCTGTTGGTAAGTTGGGAAGGGTGGAAAGTGCCATTGATCCTGCGCCTATTTCCATGTTTGAAAACATTATCAATTACAAACCGGAATTTATAGAAACCTATAATGGAAAACCTATTCGTTTTAAAGTAAATAAAGAGGATAAGTTCATTCTTAAAAACGGAAAAGAGTTAACAAACGATGAAGCATTACTTCAAAGTATCACTGAAAAAGATCTAGTTCCTGATGATAATGGTGAATTTTTTAGAAACTGGCGTCCCCACATAAAAAGCTCTGATGATATTTGGAAAGAAATAGTCAAGGTTTCAAAACTACCTGGAGTAACTTCAGCACCAAAACTGCAACCTATTGAAACACGATTGGTCATGCTGCAAACTGGTATGCGCGCGCCCATGGGAATTAAGGTGTATGGTCCCGATTTAAAAACCATTCAAGATTTTGGTTTGGAGTTGGAAGGGATATTAAAACAAGTTCCTTCCGTTAAAGCCGAAGCTGTTTTTGCCGATAGAATTGTAGGGAAACCCTATTTACAAATAAATATTAACCGTTCTGCCACTGCCCGTTACGGTTTAAGTGTAGAAAAGGTTCAGCAAGTTATAGAAACTGCTGTAGGCGGCATGAAAACCACAACTACGGTTGAAGGCAGGGAGCGTTATCCTGTTAGGGTAAGATATCCTAGAGAATTACGTGACGATCCAGAGAAAATCAAAAAAATATTGGTGCCAACTCCAACAGGTGTTCAGGTGCCTTTGGGCGAACTGGTTGATCTTGAATTTGTTCGTGGCCCTCAAATGATAAAGAGCGAAGAAACCTTTTTGGTGGGTTATGTTCTGTTCGATAAAAAAGAAAACTTCGCTGAAGTTGATGTGGTCAACGATGCCCAAAAGTTGATTGAAGATAAGATTGATGCAGGAGAATTGTTAGTTCCAAAAGGCGTGAGCTATAAATTTTCTGGTAGTTATGAAAATCAAATTCGTGCCGTTAAAAAATTATCAATTGTTATCCCAATAAGTTTATTGGTGATATTCCTGCTATTGTACTTTCAGTTTAAAACGGTCATTGCGTCATCCATCCATTTTTCAGGTGTATTTGTGGCTTTTGCTGGTGGATTTATTATGTTATGGCTGTATGGTCAGGATTGGTTTTTGAATTTCTCCATAGCCGATGTGAATATGCGGCATTTATTTCAGATTCATCCCATCAATTTAAGCGTTGCCGTTTGGGTCGGGTTTATCGCCTTGTTCGGAATAGCAACGGATGATGGCGTTATTATGGGGACTTACATCCATCAAGTTTTTGAAGAGCGACAACCTGAAACAATAGTAGGCGTGAGAGAAGCCGTTTTAGTTGCTGGTAAAAAACGGGTGAGACCCGCAATGATGACCGCAGCAGTGGCCATCATCGCTTTACTTCCCGTGCTGACCTCAACAGGTAAAGGCGCAGATATTATGATACCCATGGCCATACCTGTATTTGGAGGGATGATTATTCAGCTTATGACCATGTTTGTCGTGCCCGTTTTACAGGCTTTTTGGAGAGAATCAGTAATTAAACGCAATCCATAATGAAGACTATAAAAAAACATAAGATATTGAACATAAGTTATTTAATTCTTGTAGTAATGTTATATTCCACAAGCATGAATAGTCAAGTATTACCTGAATATTTAACGATGGCATCTCAAAATAACCCTGAGATACAAGCCGCTTACAAAGAATTTGAAGCTGCTTTACAAAAAGCACCACAAGTAAGTTCGTTACCAGACCCAAGTTTGACCATGAGTGCTTTTGGACGAATGATTGAAACTAGGGTAGGAGCCCAAGAAGCCCGATTTAGTCTGATGCAAATGTTTCCTTGGTTTGGAACTCTTGAAGCAAAAGAGCAAGCTGCTAATTTGATGGCTGAAGCTACTTTTCAAAAGTATTTGGATTCTAGAAATGAAGTTTTTTTAAAAATTAAAAAAACGTATGCTGAACTCTATGAAATCAATACAATAATTCAGCTTGAAGAGGAAAATCTTAAAATCTTGAATAACTATAGAGAACTGGCCTTGAGTAAATTCAAAAGTGGTAAAGGAGCCATGGTTGACGTGGTGAGGATCGATATAAAAAGAAACGAAAGCGAAACCAAAATTCAATTATTGAAAGATCAAAACCAACCACTACAAATTGAATTTAATAGTTTGTTGAATAGGGATTTGAATGAAATGGTTACTATTCCGGATTCCTTAGCACTGGTTGAAAATGATGTGCCCTTAGAAAGAGATAGTTTATTTGTTTTCAACCCTAAATTAAAGGGATTGGAAAAAAAGATAGCATCTTTTGAAGCACAAAAAAAAGTGGTCAAAAAAGAAGGGTATCCCATGATAGGACTTGGTTTGGATTATTCCATCATTTCAAAACGTGATGTCCCTGATTTGGAAATGAACGGACAAGATGCCATTATGCCCATGCTTTCGGTGACACTGCCCATTTTCAGAAAAAAATACCATGCAAAACAAAAAGAAGTCGACTTCATGTTACAGGCAACTCATTATGAAAAACAAGCGGTAAAAAACAATTTGCAAACGTCGTATAGTATGGCCAATTATAATATTTCGAAAGCTAAAACTTTAAAAGAATTGTATAAAAAGCAAACTGAAAGTACAAAACAAGCTATTTCGTTATTAATAGCGGCTTATAGCAATTCAGGAACTGATTTTGAGGAAATTTTAAGGATGAACCAAGATTTGTTAGTGCTTCAAACCGTAATGGTTTCAGCAAATAAAAATCAATTTATTGCACAATCAACACGAGATTATTTAATTTCTAAACAGGAATAAGATGAACACAAAAAATAAAAATATATTAAAAAAGGTAGGTATCCTATTTGTTGGGGTTCTACTAGGATGGTTGGTTTTTGGAGGAAGTGATGCTCCAAAATCAGAACATGATCATACAAGTGTCGAAGGCACGGAAACCATTTGGACCTGTTCCATGCATCCGCAAATACAGATGAAAGAATCTGGTCAATGCCCATTATGTGGTATGGATTTAATTCCTTTGGAATCGAATGATTCTGCCATAGATCCCAATGCACTTCAGATGACCGAGGATGCCATGAAATTGGCCAATATTCAAACGATGGTCGTAGGAGGTAGTAAGGAAACCAACAAAAAGTTGGCTTTGAATGGTAAAGTGCAAATTGATGAGCGTAAACTATACACACAATCATCTCATATTCCGGGTAGAATTGAAAAGTTGAATATTAATTTTACTGGTGAAAAAGTAAGTCGTGGGCAAACATTGGCGATGGTCTATTCTCCTGAATTGGTGACAGCCCAAGAAGAATTGCTGCAAGCGTATCGCATCAAAGAGACGCAACCAGAATTATTTGAAGCTGCTAAACAAAAACTAAATAATTGGAAAATAGGCGCGGGCACAATAAATAAAATAATAAGTAGCAATAAGCCCATTCAGCAATTTCCAATTACTGCAGATGTTTCAGGTATTATCACTGCTAAAAAAGTTGATTTAGGTGATTATGTTGGCCAAGGCATGCCCATCTATGAGATAGCTGATTTATCATCACTATGGGTGCTTTTTGATGTGTATGAAAGCGATATGCCTTGGGTAAAAGTAGGTAACAAAATAAACTATACCATCCAATCGTTGCCAGGAGAATCCTTTGAAGGAGTTGTTACCTTTATAGATCCTCTGATAAACCCACAAACGCGGGTCGCATCGGCACGAGTTGAGGTGAAAAATCCTGAAAATAAACTAAAACCTGAAATGTTTGCTTCCGGTGTTGTAAATAATAACGTTAGTACTTCAACGTCTAAAGACATCGTGATTCCAAAATCGGCAGTGATGTGGACTGGTGAACGTTCGGTTGTTTACATCAAAAGCATCGTTTCCAATAAGGTAAACTTCAAATTAAGAGAAGTCACATTGGGTGCATCCGTTGGAGATGCTTATATCATAAAAGAAGGGCTTTCAGAAGGAGAAGACATTGTAGTTAATGGCACTTTTACGGTCGATGCAGCTTCACAATTAGCAGGTAAACCAAGTATGATGAGTCTAGAAGGAGGGAAAATAGTAACCGGGCATAATCATGGCGACGAAACTAAACCGACTTCAAATAAAATTGAATTTACTCAAAATATCACTGTTAAACAGGTTGTAATAAGTCAAGAAGCCAAAGAGGCTCTTAGGCTTGTATTTAATAACTATTTGGCAATGAAAGACGCGCTTGTTAACGACAATTTTGAAATTGCAAAAAAAGCTGGAATTCATCTACTTAAATCTGTTGAAAGCATAGATATGTCCCTTTTTACTGGTAAATCGCATAACACTTGGACGCACTTAAGTGGCAATTTAAAAAAGGAACTTCAAAATATTCAGCATTTTAAAACATTAAGCGATATTAGAAAGCCTTTTAATCAAATATCAAATGACTTGATTAAGATGGAATTATCCTTTAATTCGATGGATGAAACATTATATGTTTTCCATTGCCCTATGGCAAACCTTAATAAAGGAGCCGATTGGTTAAGTGTTTCTACTGATGTAAAAAATCCATATTACGGAAAAGCAATGCTTACTTGTGGTGAAGTTTCAAAAGAAATAAAATAACAAAAAAACAATAATTAATAACCCATAAAACAATTAAAAAATGAAAAATTTAAAAGTAATAACCGTAATTTTAACAATGTTTTTCATTGGTTTATTTGCAATATCTTGCAAAGATAATGCTAAAAAAGAAAACAAATCTATAACGACTAAAACCGTTCAAAATGTAACGTCCATTAGTTTTGGAGTACGCGGTAATTGCGGTATGTGCAAAAACACTATTGAAAAAGCAACGAACACCGTTGACGGCGTCACTAAAGCAGTTTGGGATGTTGATAAAAAGAAATTGGATGTATCCTTTGATAGCACAAAAACAAATGAAATGGCTATCCATCAGGCTATTGCTGCTTCAGGGTACGATACAGAAAAAGTAGCTGCTAATATCCAAGCTTATAGCGGTTTGCCAGATTGTTGCCAATACGACCATGAAATGGTGATGAATCTATAAGTTAATACAATAAATTAAAAATAAGGGCATGAAACATACTTATCATATTCACGGAATGAGTTGTAATGGTTGTCGCAGCCATGTTGAAAAAACCCTTTTAAAAGTAAATGGTGTTTCAAATGCTTTTGTAGATTTAGAAAAAGCTGAAGCGACTTTAGAAATGACATCGCATATTCCAATTGAAACATTTCAAGAAGCTTTTAAAAGTGATGGAGGACGCTATAGTATTTTTAACCATGGAGAACATCACCACACAGACAAAAAAGAAGAAAAACCAAAAGGCAAAGGCACTGGAACTTTTTATTGCCCCATGCATTGCGAAGGTGAAAAAACCTATGATAAACCAGGAGATTGCCCTGTGTGCGGCATGGATTTAGTTGAAGAGGTTTCGTCTAATACAGAGATTTCATCTGAAGATAAGGGTTATAAAAAGTTACTTAGTAAGTTTTGGATAAGCCTTGCATGTACCTTGCCAATTTTTATAATAGCCATGTCTGAAATGATTCCTAATAATCCATTATATGAAATAATGCCTATAAAATATTGGAACTGGATTCAATTTGGCTTATCCATTCCAGTAGTATTTTATGCCACATGGATGTTTTTTGAACGTGCCTATCGTTCTATAAAAACATGGCGGTTAAATATGTTTACCTTAATAGGAATTGGCGCCGGTGTTGCGTGGCTTTTTAGTGTTTTTGGCATGTTGTTTCCAGATTTTTTTCCATCGCAATTTAAAACTGAACAGCAAACGGTTCATTTATATTTTGAAGCAGCCACTGTTATTTTAACCTTGGTCTTAATGGGACAAGTCTTAGAAGCTCGTGCACACAGTAAAACCAATAGTGCTGTTAAAGAATTGTTACGATTAGCTCCAAATCAAGCTGTTAGAATAGTTGACGGAAAAGAAGAAATTACCGCTATTGAAAATATAGTAGTAGGTGATTTATTACGTGTAAAACCAGGCGATAAAATTCCGGTTGATGGTTCTGTTTATGAAGGAGAAAGTTCTGTTGATGAATCTATGATTACTGGTGAGCCTATGCCTGTACATAAATCTGTTCATGATCAAGTAAGTTCTGGAACCATCAATGGCAATCAATCGTTTGTTATGAAAGCCGAAAAAGTTGGCAATGATACCTTGCTGTCTCAAATTATTGATATGGTAAATAAAGCGAGTAGGAGTCAAGCACCTATTCAGAAATTAGCGGATAAAATCTCAGGATATTTTGTGCCTATTGTGGTGTTTATTTCAGTCATTACGTTTATTATTTGGGTAATATTTGGTCCAGAACCTAAGTATGTATTTGCATTGGTAAATGCTATTGCAGTTCTTATTATTGCCTGTCCATGTGCCTTAGGGTTGGCAACACCTATGTCAGTTATGGTAGGTGTTGGCAAGGGCGCAAAATCGGGCGTTTTAATTAAGAATGCAGAAGCATTAGAACGCTTAAATAGTATAGACGTTTTAATAATTGATAAAACAGGTACTATTACCGAAGGAAAACCATCGGTTGATAAAATTGGCGTTCAATTGTCAAAATATACTGAAAAAGAGGTGCTTCAATATATGGTTTCTTTGAATCAAATGAGTGAACATCCTTTGGCAGAAGCCACTATGAAATACGGCAAAGAACAGAACGTTGAACCTTTAAAAGTAACTGGTTTTAATTCTATCACCGGTAAAGGTGTTGTCGGTACTATTAATGGTAAGAAAACAGCTTTGGGTAATGGAAAGTTAATGCAAGAAATGACTGCCATCATCCCTGATGAACTAATAAATGATGTTAAAGTACAGCAAACATTAGGAAAAACAGTCTCCTTTTTATCTGTTGATTCTATGGTAATTGGTTATATGGTGATTCAAGATAAGATAAAAGCATCCAGTAAAAAGGCTATTGCAGAATTACAATCAAAAGGCATAGAAGTTATCATGCTTACTGGCGATAACATTAATACAGCCAAAGCTGTTGCAGAACTATTAAATCTTACAAATTTTAAAGCAGGTCTATTACCTCAGGAAAAATTAAGTGAAGTGGAAAATCTTCAAAAACTGGGCAAAAAAGTTGCGGTTGCAGGTGATGGTATCAATGATTCACCAGCTTTGGCAAAAAGCAATGTTGGCATTGCTATGGGAACCGGAACTGATGTGGCTATTGAAAGTGCTGGAATAACCTTGGTAAAAGGTGATTTGCAAGGTATTGTTAAGGCGCATAATTTGAGTCAGGAAGTGATGCGTAACATAAAACAAAACTTGTTTTTTGCGCTCGTTTACAATAGTGTTGGTGTTCCTATTGCTGCGGGTGTTTTATTTCCGTTTTTTGGAATCTTATTATCACCTATGATTGCTGCTTTGGCTATGAGTTTTAGTTCTGTTTCTGTGATTGCCAATGCCTTACGGTTGCGTCATTTAAATCTTGATTAATGCACAGATTTTTTATGTTAAACAAGCCTAAAAAAAGCATCAAAATGAAAATAAAATATTAAATTGAAACGTTTTTTATAAACATGTTAATAAATTAGAATTCATTTAATAAAAACCCAATCATATGTGCCTATTAAAAACGGTTTTCAATGTAAGATTGAAACAAAAATCTGTGTTTATTTTTATTCTTTTTATCTTTTTATATTCTCAAGGTTTTGCACAACGAGGAAATTTAAAATGGTCTAATGACGGGAAGTCATATTACCGAATAGAAAATAATAACATCCTGCAATATACCCTGCCTAACAATACTTCAAAAGTATTAATAAGTAAGGAACAGCTAACACCAACAAACAGTAAAACACCCTTAAATGTTAGCTACTTCACGTTTTCAAAAGATGAACAAAAAGTATTGATTTTTACTAATACTAAGCGTGTATGGCGATTGAATACTAAAGGCGATTATTGGGTTTTAGACCTATCCAAAGGCGGCTTGGTTCAGCTAGGAATAGGCTTACCAGAATCTTCTTTAATGTTTGCTAAATTTTCGCCTGATGGAAAGAAGGTAGCTTACGTAGGTGGAAATAATATTTATGTGGAAGAATTAAGCGATTCTAGTATAAAAAAACTCACCAATGATGGTTCTACAACACTTATTAACGGAACATTTGATTGGGCTTATGAAGAAGAGTTTGCTTGCAGAGATGGTTTTCGTTGGAGTCCGGACAGCAAGTCCATTGCTTATTGGCAAATAGATGCCAGCACGATTAAAAAGTTCTACATGATAAATAATACAGATGCTATTTACTCACAATTGGTGCCTTTAGAGTATCCTAAAGTGGGAGAAACACCTTCTTCATGTAAAGTTGGCGTGGTAACTGTTGAAGATGCTAAAACTACTTGGATGGATATTCCTGGTAATCCTCAACAGCATTATATTGTTAGAATGGAATACATTCCTGCAACTGAAAAATTACTAATTCAACAATTAAACAGAAAGCAAAACGAAAGTAAACTTTTTATGGTTGAGCCAGAATCAGGACATTCAAAAGTCATTTATAAAGAGACCGATGAAGCTTGGGTTGATATTTATGACGAAGATTTTAAATATGATATCTATTTCACCAATGACTTTAATTGGTTAAATAATGGTGAAAGTATTCTATGGGCTACAGAAAAGGATGGCTGGCGTCATTTATATCAGGTGTCTTTACAAGGAAGACAAGAACAGTTAATTACCAAAGGAAATTACGATTTCATTGATTTAAGTTATGTAGATACCAAAAGAGGTTATGTGTATTTTATGGCATCACCCCATAATGCCACACAAAGCTATCTTTATAAAACTAAATTAAATGGAAGTGGCACTTTACTGTTGCTTAGTCTGGAGAACTTAAAAGGAACGCATGGTTATAATGTATCACCAACAGGAACTTATGCCATGCATACGTTTTCTAATCATTATACAAAACCCGGAAGTGAATTCATCTGGTTTTTAAATCAAAAGCCCATTAAAGCAAGTGAGAGCATTGAAGCTAAATTGGCTAGTCTTCAAGAAACACCTAAAGTAGATTTCTTTAAAATTAAAACGGTCGATGGCGTTGAAATGGATGGATGGATTGTAAAACCGACTAATTTTGACGCTACTAAAAAATATCCAGTAGTATTTTATGTGTATTCAGAACCAGCATCAACCACAGTAAATGACTCCTATGGTGTTGGTAGAAACAGAAATTACAATGGTAGTATGGCAGATGACGGGTATATTTATATCTCTTTAGACAACCGCGGAACGCCAGCACCCAAAGGCAGTAAATGGCGTAAAAGTATTTATAGAAATATAGGACGTATTAATATTCAGGATCAGGCCATGGCAGCCAAAGAAATCTTGAAATGGGATTTTGTAGACCCAGAACGCGTTGCTGTTTGGGGACACAGTGGAGGCGGTTCAGCTACTTTAAATTTAATGTTTAAGTATCCTGAAATTTATAAAACAGGTATTTCTTTAGCCGCCGTTGCAAATCAATTAACCTATGATAATATTTATCAAGAACGTTATATGGGTTTGCCACAAGAAAATTTAGAAGATTTTGTAAATGGCTCTCCAGTAACACATGCCAAAAATTTAGAAGGAAACTTGCTGTATATTCATGGAACAGGTGATGATAATGTACATTACCAAAATGCTGAAATTTTAATTAATGAATTGGTAAAACATAACAAGCAATTTCAGTTTATGCCATATCCAAACCGTACGCATGGCATTAGAGAAGGTGAAGGAACTTCTGAGCATTTAAGAACCTTATATACTAACTTTTTAAAAACCTATTGTCCACCAGGAGGAAAATAAAAATTTTTAAAAGGATAAAAAACTCAGTATTCAAAAGTAATTATCAACATTCCAACACCACATAATCAGCATTATGAGATAATTAAAAAATAAATATTAACTTTGGAAAACTAGGCTAGTGCTTTTCATAGGATACCGTGTTGTGGTTTGTATTTAATTAGTCAAGTAATTTGGTTCTAATTCTATTATTGAATCTTTTTTTACTAAAAAAACTGTTTTTTTATTAAAATACTTTGCCAATTCCCAATCGTCAAATACTTTTTTACCTTTAATACATTTTCTGATTTCTTTTGAATTAAGCAATTTTTTTAAGTTGATATAACTTTTGGTTCGAACTTTTTTATTTAAACTCTTTTCAATCAAATAAAAAGCATCTTCTGAATTCACATCTTCTTTAAAATAATAATAAGTGTATTTTTCAATAGGGTGTATTTTTTTTATCAAAAATGTTTTATCGTATTTTATAAATATAGTGTCCTTTATATTCGTTTGTGCTTGAATTTTTGAAAATAAGCATAGTGTTATAAGTGTTAAAAAAACAATTTTTATTTTATTGCGCATTATTACAATCTTTAGTTAATACATCTATATCTAACTCTACAGTTTCTAGCTGTTCTATTTTATCGAGATCAATATCTTTGTAGGCTTCAACGTTATGCTCTTTTAATCCTCTCCAAGCAAGAGCCTCATAAAATAAATCTGTTGGTTCGTGTCCGTTATAATTTGTGTATTTCTCATAATCAGATTTCAGTACATTTTTATGGAAGGCCTTTAAAGCATCTCTCATAGAGTTTACATATAAGTAACCCATTGTTTGATGTGCTGTCGTCGCAAGTTCATCTTTAAACTGTTCTTTATATTTATTGTAAGTATCTTGAAAATTTAAAATTTCTGGATTTGTTTTATCTTCTTCAGTAAGTAGTTTCCTGTAAATATCTGCGTGGATATATTCATGGAGTATTGTTTTGGCGGTCTCAATGGCAGACATTGAACTTACTGAAGAACTGCTTATCTCAATGATTATTTCATTATTGGAATTTGGACTATGGGTTTGACCCTTATCATTGCCACCTGATGGACTTATTAATTCACTCGCAGATTTTATTATAATGTCAAACTCAGAATCGTCACCATCAAAATTATTAAGTAAACTTTGAATAAAATCATTTCCATTTTCAGTTAGCAAATTATCTATACATTTTTCTTTACCTGTAAGACCTGAAGCATCAATTTTATCATATAAGCTATCAACACAATTTCCATTAGCATCAGGAAAATACCCATCAGGGCAATTGCTAATTTCCTCGCTAATAAAAGCCAGTTCGGGATTATCTTTTGTGTCATATTTGTTGCCTATTTTTTTATAGATACCCTCTCCGTTGGGCGAATAGGAATCCATTTCGGTATCAGGGAAGCCTCCTGATGTTGTAGAACAGATAGTTTCTGAACCATACCCTGTTATTTGTCTACCTGCATATTCATAAAGAATATTATCGTAATCATCAATGTAAATGTTGTAATATTCTACATAGTATGTGGTTGTATAAACTACACAGTCTGGCTCATCCAATCTAGCAAAAGTTCCAGATGAAGATTTCTTCTTTTGTTTTATAGGCGAGTATTCGGTTACTTTACCATTGTCAAGCTTTTTTGTGTAAACGATGTTGTTGCCAATATCAATTAATTGTATGATACCTGAGAAGCTTTCTGTGTTTGTGAATGAAACATCTGAATCTATAATACTTTTGTCTGAAATGTCAATTTTTTGATAGAATTTTATAGCATAAAAGTCAAGTTGGTTATCATCATTTTCAATTGCGATTATCTTATATTTATTGTAGAAACCCTTCTGTTTAAGTTTGTTTAGCGCAATGGGATTAAAGGATGATATGTAATTTATAGGAAACTCGTAATAAGACTTATTGAATTCGTTGGAGTATAATTTTGTTGAGTTGCTCCAGTCTACAGTATAATCGTAAGGAATTAAATTGTTATGGTCTATTTGGTTAAATGCATTTTGGATAAACTCTGAATCAGAATTATTTTCACCTAACAAGGTTTGATTGTCATCTTTCTCGCAGTTGGTAAGCAAGAAAGAAAGTGCTAAAGTCAGAATTCCAACTCTCAGATAATTTTTAAGTTTTTGTTCTTTCATACCGTTTGGTTTAAAGTTAATAAAAATGTTTGTTGTTTTGGTCAATATAAACCACAACGTTTTTGTATAAGAACAGTTGCATGAATTTAGTATTAACATTTTAAATAAGCAACAAAAAATAAACACGCAAGGTTATTCCAAATAAAGAATGACGTAGCAATTTTTTATAGCATCCATGAAAAAGCAGAAAGTCCAGTATCTTTAAAGTTCACAAAAACAATTAAGATATGAAAACTGAACCCACTGCTC
>PFKE01000058.1 GCA_002784145.1 Flavobacteriaceae bacterium CG_4_10_14_3_um_filter_33_47
AGCATTATGAGATAATTAAAAAATAAATATTAACTTTGGAGAACTAGGCTAGTGCTTTTCATAGGACACGGTGTTAGCAAACGGTTTTTATTCAATTTCGTCTGAAACCATAGAAGGAAATTCATAGAGAAACATTAACAACATTTCCGTAAACGTAATTAAGTCTTTTGAATCAGACTCACTCATCTTTTTAATTTCGTGTGTTGCTTCATTTCCTTTTTTACGAATATGGTCAACCCATTTCTTCCCATTTGGTGGTATAAATCCCTTTTCAGATAAAAAATCAACATATTTGATAAAACTTAAATTCTCTTTGGCACCTTGTTCCACTCCGATATTCATTAGCATTTTTCTACATAAAAGCACGGAAGCTGTAAAACAATTTTCTTTATGACATTTTCTGGCTTCTTCATAAAGTTCATTTAAATTTTCAGGTACATTTTTAACGCTTCTACCGAACATTTGTCCAGGAAACCTAATATTTTGCAAATTCGCAAAATTTGGTCCTTGGCAATTTGGGCAAATATATATTCTACCAATTTGGTCTGAAGACCCATCTTTCCCTCTGCCAATTTTATAACCTCTATCAGAGGCTACTTTATCTCCACAATAACCACAATTAAATGATTTGTTCAGTATTGTTTGATAAGCTCTCCAACCATTGTTATTAGGACTAAAAAATTCCATTGTTTTTTGTTTTTGGTTCAACTGTTTGCTAACTATAAGATATGAATCCGTTTTAATGATTTATATCAAACGTTAAACGAAGTTAGTTAAAAAATCTTACAAAATCAAGTTATTGGTTTTTCATGAATCGGCGCATAGCCACCCATTGTTTAAGCATATCTCTGGCATCTTGTGCCGGGTATCCTAAAACAGTTTTTCCAGCTTCTACATCGCCCACAACTCCAGAACCAGCTCCAACGGTAGCACCAGAATGAATAGTAGTGTGGTCTTTAATAGAGGCACTTCCACCAATCATAACGCCATCGCCTAAGGTTACAGAACCGGCAAGTCCGCTGTGGCCTGCCATAATGCAAAAACGCCCCATCACACTGTTATGCGCTATTTGTACTAAGTTGTCAATTTTACAGCCATCGCCAATAATGGTAGAACTAAATTTTGCTCTATCCACACAAGAGTTGGCGCCTATTTCTACATAATGTCCAATAATAACGTTGCCTATTTGTGGTATTTTAACCAAACCTCTACCATCGTCGCTCGGTCTGTACCCAAACCCATCGGCACCAATACTTACGTTGGTATGAAAGATACAATGGTTGCCAATAATACAGCGTTCTCTAATAACTGTTCCAGACCAAACAACGGTTTGGTCCCCAATAATAGTTTCATCAAACACACATACATTGGGATATAAAACCACACCATTTCCTAAAACCACATCTTTTCCAACATAACAGTTGGCACCAATTTTACAATCGTTTCCAATGCTGGCAGACTCATGAATAACGGCTGTTGGATGTATATTGGTATCAAAAACAGGTGTAGGCGGATTAAATAAATCCAGGATTTTTGCCATGGCCAAATCGGCATTTTTTACTTTTATTATCGCACGATTCTCGCAGGCTTCAACCATTAAATTATCATTTACAATAGCGATACTTGCCTTTGAATTGGCCCAAAGTTTTACGTATTTATGGCTTCCTATAAAGGTAATATGGTTTATTTTTGCCTTTTCCAGTTGCTCTGGACCATCAATACGTTGGGTGGTGTTTCCTATCAATTCACCATTTAAAATAGTATTGATTTCTAGACTTGTAAATGATTTCATGAAATGAGAAGACTTAATGGGTTGTTTAGTTTTGAGTAAAACTAATCTAAAAAGCGCTGTAAATAAATCTTTTAGCGTCTTTTTTTATTCTTTAATACGATTTTCGTCAAATGCAGAGGGCAGTAATTTAGGAATGAATTTAATAAATAATGGTAACAAAATGGCACCTCCAGGTAACATAAAAATAGCCAAACTTGGTATGGATTTCATGATGTCGAGCAACTGCTCCTGTACTTTTTTTTGCTCTTCATCGGTTAAGGTTCTGGTAGTTGATTGTGTAAGCAACACCATAAGCTCTTTGCTTTCTCTTAGTTCGTTTAACAGACGTTTACTATTCCGTTTAATAAGCTTTCTTACCATTTTACTAGAGTTTTCATAAAAACTCTGTATCATGTTTTTTGAGCTTAGTAAAGCTATTTTATCTTTGTTTTGGCTGTAAAAGGTATTGATATTGTTTATGGAATTTGAAATAATTTTTTGATCTATCTTTAAGGTATTTCCTAATTGAATGAGTTTATTTTGTTCATCTAAATCAATAATTTTATCGCTCCAAAACGCCATACAGGCTACATCAATTAAATAATACTTACTTAACTCATCATTAATATTTCTTATAAGTTCAGTATAACTAGCCGTTGTATCATTCTGGTAACGCAAAGAAGATTCAAACAATTTAATTAAACTCTCGTCATATTTTGTTTTATCTTCTTTTGATTCAAAAATCATTAAAACAATGGTTTCTAAAGTGGCTTCCATTTGTTTTATATAGTCTTCTGAAATGGTCTGCGTTTTTAAAAATTCTTGATAGGCCAATACATCAACAAATAAAAGAGTATTGGTAATGAAATAATTGAAGTTTTTTGTGATAAGATTGTCATCTAAATGAATACGCTTATTAATGATGGATTCAAGCAGTTCAGACGATTTTTTTTCACCTAACAGCCCAGAAAAGAAGGAGGTTTTATAGTAATCAATCTTGTTGTAAAAACTAATGATACTGTCTATAATGAAATCTTCATTTTTTGAATGATGATGAATATAATAAAACCCTAATAATAAATTGACTTTACAAAGTTCTTCGTGGGTAAAATCTTCATTTTTAACACCATTATAAACAATAGATAGGTTACTTCCATAAATAAAACCACTCGATTTCAATGCATTGTAAAAATCTATAGCAGATAGTTTCAGGTAAGATGGATTACTTGAAATTTCCTGTAAAAGCTTTTTTATCCAACCGTTTCCTGAAGGATTCATAGGTTATAATTTATCAGTGTAAAGATACTTTTTAAAATTAAAAGGGCCGCTTTTTTTCATTAACAAAACTTTAACAAAACCCACTTTGTTTTTTTATCGTAGGTAGAATAGAGACCATTAATAAATAACAAAAATCTCATTATTATGAAAAAAACAAAAATTATTTTAAGCGCTAGTGTTCTAGCTATTGTAGGTTTTTTTATGATTGCTGCCGATCATATAGACGCGCCTGCCGTTCAAGGTGGTAGTAGTGATATTACCGATTTCTATGCCTTTCAAGGTGAAAACACCAACAATCTCGTCTTTGTTGCAAATGTGCAAGGTTTACTCAGTCCTTCAGCAACTGGTTCGGCTATGTTTGATGAACAAGTATTGGTCGAATTTAATATTGATAATACTGGTGACAATGTTGAAGATTTAGTAATTCAAGCGATTCCAAAAGATGGAAAGATGTATTTCTTTGGCCCGTTTGCACCTTCTCAAACAGGCATAACAAGTTCTATTAGTGCCATGAACGAAAGTGGCTATGTAGATATTACACCTTACGGAACCAGTAGTGCTATTACAGCATCTAATTCTGGAATGAGCTTTTTTGCAGGACCACGGGACGATCCGTTTTTTATGGATTTTGCCCAGTATGGCGCTATTATAGGAGGTATGGCAACAAGTTTTAATGAAACTGGAAGTGATACGTTTGCTGGTACTAACGTGATGTCTGTTGTTGTAGAAGTGCCAAAAGCCATGATTGGCGGTTCTGGAACTATTAACACTTGGGTAGAATCAAAAAGGAAACAATAAACATTAATAAGAAAATATTATGAAAACAATAAAAATATTAGCCATCGTAACATTAATAGCATTAACAACTTACAATTGTAATGATAATGATGACATGAAACCAATGATCTTAGATTTTTCGGGAACTTTTGTACAAGAAGATCAAATGGGAAGACCAGCAGTTAACACCGTATTTGTTTCGAGTACTAGTAAAGATGCTTTCAACATGACTGTCCCGTCAGAGCAAAATGCCATGTTCCAAAATATGTTTCAAACAAATTTAGAAGGCCTAAGTCCTGCCTACTCAAACCCTGGAGACACAAATGCTTTAGGATTAGATTCTGCAACTTTTACTGGGCTGTTAGCAACCGATGTTTTAAATGTATCACTAGACGGAACCACAACCTTTTATGATGGCACCAATGTGCTAACAGGACGTGCTTTAGCTGACGATGTTATTACTGTAGAACTTCTGTTAATCTTTGGAGGAGAAGACTTTTCTGAAAACCCAGGATTATCAAATGATAATGTAGACGCCAACGATAAACCTTTTTTGACCTCATTTCCTTATTTAGCTTCGCCATGGTAGTAGCTACTTCATCAGAGCATGTGTTTTTTTGCATGCTCTGATATTTTAATTTCAACTTAACAACAATCCGCCATTATGAAAACCTTACAAAACCTTATTATATTCACTTTATTCCTAATCTTAACGGGTTGCAATAAACAACCAGAAAAAATAACCAATAAAAAAGATTATAATCAATTCTTGGAATATACAGAGAATGAGATGTTGCAACTAACTAAAGACGACTATATGTTTTGGGAGAAAAAGCTAGAAAAAGAACCACATCAATTTCCGTATTTGGTGAAAGCTGCAGCATCTCAATCTTTATTATTTAATGAAACAGGAACTATTGATTATTTAATTGAAGCAGAACGAAAACTTATTGAAGCCAATAAAAAAACAAATTATAAGAATGCCGGTTATTTAAGAGCTTTAGCACGAAATAATATTTCACAACATAAGTTTCGAGAAGCTTTACAAAACTTAAAAAAAGCAGAAATGCTTGGTGAAAAATTAAATGCAACCCAAAAAATGCTTTTCGATGTTCACATGGAATTAGGTAATTATGCATCTTCTGAAACCTATTTAAAAAACATTGAGAATTACAAGGATTTTGATTTCCTTATTCGATTATCAAAATGGAGCGACCATAAAGGGGATTTAGACTCAGCCATACTTTATTTAAGAAAAGCCACGGAATTAGCCGAAGCATCGAAGAATAAGCAAATCATCCAATGGTCTTATACAAATCTGGCAGATTTTTACGGGCATAGTAGTCAAATAAAAGAGGCGTACAATTACTATATAAAGTCTTTAAGCATGAACCCTAATAATGCCTATGCTAAAAAAGGAATAGCATGGATTGTTTATGCTTACGAAAACAATCCAGAAGAAGCTTTAAGAATATTAAATGTCATTTCAGAAACTCATAAAGCACCTGATTACTATTTATTAAAATCTGAGATTGCCGAATACATGGGCAATAAAACCGAAAAAAAATCTAATTTGGATACCTATTTGTCCATAATTGAAAATCAAAAATATGGCGATATGTATAATAAACACAAAGCTATTATTTATGCAGAAGAGGTTAATAAAAAGGAACGTGCTTTAGAAATTGCCAATAAAGAAATAAAAAACAGACCAACACCACAATCTTACGATTTACTTGCATGGTCTTATTACCTTTTAGGTGATGAAAAAGAGGCTTTGAACATAATGGAAACCTATGTTGACAATAAAACCTTCGAGCCGGAAACCTTGTACCATTTAGCGCTGATTTATAAAGCAAATGGCAAGAAAAACAAAGCTTTATATTTGAAAAATCAGTTGTCAAATTGTACTTTTGAGCTAGGTCCAATCATGTCAAATAACGTAAATAAAATTTAGTAAAACAGTTATGGGAAACTTTAAATTGACAACCCTTTTTTTTCTAGTGGTCTTTGTAAAAACCATGAATTCTCAGCAACTTAAAGGTGTTGTTGTTAATGAAATGAATCAACCTTTAGAAGCTGCCTATGTTTACAATTTAAATTCAAAAAGTCATGCGCATACTTCAGAAAATGGTGTCTTTATAATTGATGATAATCATGTTGGCGATTCACTTAAAGTAGGGCTTCTAGGGTTTGAAAATAAAAATATAATATTGCGTGCTTCAGACTTTAATTCAACATTACGCATTCAATTAGAAGAAAAAATGTTTCAGCTTAATGAATTAGTTATTACAGAAACTTTAAATCCAATAAGTACCATTTCTCGTTTAGATATTAAAACAAATCCAGTAAATTCTTCACAAGAAGTGTTGAGAAAAGTACCAGGACTTATAATTGGTCAACATGCTGGAGGCGGAAAAGCTGAACAATTATTTTTAAGAGGTTTTGATATTGATCATGGAACAGATATTTCGTTATCTGTAGATGGAATGCCTGTTAACATGGTGTCTCATGCGCACGGACAAGGTTATAGCGATTTGCATTTTGTAATTCCTGAAACAGTAAACAAAATAGATTTTGGTAAAGGACCGTATTATGCCAATCACGGCGATTTCACCACGGCTGGATATGTCGATTTTTCTACCAGAGATTATTTAAAAGAAAGCGTTATGACCATTTCTTCAGGGCAATTTAATACCTTAAGAACGCTTGGATTATTTAATTTACTTGGAAAAACTAAAAATAAAAATGCTTACATAGCCACCGAATATTTAGCAACAGATGGCCCGTTTGAATCTTCTCAAAACTTTAATCGGTTAAATTTATTTGGAAAGTATGTGGGTTTTTCTCCTAACTACGATAAGCTTTCATTAACACTATCTCATTTTACAAGTCGTTGGGATGCATCAGGTCAAATACCTCAAAGAGAAGTAGATAATGGAAATATTAGCCGCTTTGGTGCTATTGATGATACCGAAGGCGGAAACACGCAACGCACCAATTTTAATGTAGAATTAAACAAACATATTTCAAACAATGCAACTTTAAAGACAAATGTATTTTATTCACAATATGATTTTGAATTATATTCAAATTTCACCTTTTTTTTAGAAGACCCTGTAAATGGAGATCAAATTAAACAAAAAGAAAGTCGTCAAATTTTAGGTATCAATAGTGCTATAACAAATCAAACCAGACTTGGTAATACAGATTTAACAGTAACCTCTGGTTTTAGTTTAAGACACGATATTGTAA
Organism: Flavobacteriaceae bacterium CG_4_10_14_3_um_filter_33_47; assembly: GCA_002784145.1. Taxonomy (GTDB): domain Bacteria; phylum Bacteroidota; class Bacteroidia; order Flavobacteriales; family Flavobacteriaceae; genus Yeosuana. Next base: position 7,082 of record PFKE01000058.1, read on the forward strand.
GCGATCTTGAATTATCAAAAACCTTAAACAGAACAACTGTTTTAGAAAACATTCAATTAGGAGACTTAAACCAAACCAATCTTGGAGCCTATGCCAATGTTGAATTTGATTTAGGAAAATTAAAAGTTTCATCAGCCATAAGACTTGATTACTTTAAGTTTTTATACCATGATAAATTGCAGATTAACTATCAAACCCTGTCTGAAACAAAGTCAATTTTAAGTCCGAAACTAAATTTTTATTTTGAGGCCCAAGAAAATTTGCAGTTCTATTTAAAATCGGGAATAGGTTTTCATTCTAATGATGCTCGCGTAATTGTAAGTCAGAATTCTAAAGATATATTGCCCAAAGCCTATGGTTTAGATGTTGGAAATATTTGGAAACCTTTCCCTAAAATCATTCTAAATTCGGCCATGTGGTATTTATTTTTAGAACAAGAATTTGTATATGTTGGAGATGCGGGTATTGTAGAGCCTAGTGGAAAATCAGAACGTTTTGGACTAGATTTAGGAATCCGTTATCAGTTCAATGATTGGCTTTTTTTTGATACCGATGCTACGGTTACACATGCAAGAAGTACTGATGATCCAAAAGGAGAAAATTACATTCCTTTGGCACCAGATTTTACTTTAACAGGTGGATTGTCTATTAATAATCTTGATAATTTTTCTGGTGGAATTAGATTTCGATATTTAGATGACAGACCTGCAAATGAAGACAATAGTATTGTTGCAAAAGGGTATTTTGTTACAGATTTTAATATGAATTATAGTTTGAAAAATGTAACATTAGGCATAGTGATTGAAAATTTATTTGATACCGAGTGGAACGAAACTCAGTTTGCCACAGAATCAAGACTTCAAAACGAAACCCAATCTGTTGAAGAGATTCATTTTACTCCAGGAACACCATTTTTCTTAAAAGCAATTATTACCTATAAATTTTAAAAATAAAACAAGTAAAAGCTAGTTTAAAGATTTTTTTGAGGGCATTAATTTAGGTTTTTGTTGGTTTTGTTAAGGAAGCGTTTGTAATTTTACAGACGTTTTTTATGATATAAATTTTAAAGCAAATTCAGCATAACAAGTAATAACTTAGCAAATAATTATGCTTATTTACTGTTTTAAAAAACCTTAAAAGTTCTTTTTAAATGAAATAAAAGAGTAATAAATAAATGTACCAATCATTTTTTTAAGAAGCTGCAGAAACTGTGCCTAAGGTATATAATTGTTCTAACGTTGGAGATTCGCTTCCGCCAGCTGGTTCTAAGGTAATGCCAAAAGCCTCAGAAGCATTCGCATTTACGATAGTAAATATTTTGTTTTCGTCTGTATTGAAATTGTCTAGTGTGCCCAAACTGGTTGGCGTTAATGGGTTTAGTGTTAAAGACCATACTTGATATACTTTGCCTTCTGGTGCCACAGGCAATCCTTGAACATCTAAATAAATGTTGTTATTGGCTTTATCCCAATACACATTGGCGTAAGCTTCAGGATAAATAGTTTGTCCTGAAAGGGGTATTTTAAGAATGTTGTTATCTCTAAGAACCGCCATAAGTGTTTTGGCCTCAACCAAACTATTATTATCTTTTTCAATTTGAAATTCTAAAAAGTTGTTTCTAGTTTCAACCGTTGTAATCTCATTTTTTAATCCATTATTTTGATTGGTTAACCAAAGAAAACCACTAGCAAATAAAATAGCTGCGGCCCAACCTGTATATGCAAACCAGTTAGATCTTGCTTTTTGATTGATGGATATCAATTTTGGACCATCATTTGATAAATGAAGTTGTTCTTTTATAGTATTGAAATCGCTATTTAAAATTCCTGGCGATGCCGAGGCTGTTAATTTTACAATGGCATTTTCAATGTTAGAGACTTCTTCTGCCAGTTCAGGATGTTTTAAAATAAGATTATGGACTTCCTTACTTTCTTCTTCAGAAAGTGAGCCTGCAACGTACAGTTCTAAAATTCCCGAGTCTGTGTATTTTTTAATATCCATTTTTAATATCTAACATTAGCCTAAGTTCATTAATGCAATTTCTGTTTCTTGTTTTTATGGTGCCAATAGGCATGTTTAATGTTTCTGAAGCTTCTTTTTGAGTATAACCTTTAAAATATAGTAGCTCTATAACTTCGAGACACTTATCGGCAAGTTTTGATACAAATTTTTTAATACCTAATGCATCGGTTTGAGCATCCAGACTTTCATTATTTTCAATAATATCTACGAAAAAATCAACATTGAGGTTTTTGCCAGAGTTTTTAAAATTCTTTGAACGCGTTTTATCTATAGCGGCATTTCTGGCAATATTTAAAATCCATGTAAAAAAACGTCCCTTTTCTGCAGAATAGGTGCTGGAGCTATTCCAAGCTTTTATAAAAACATCTTGCATCACTTCTTCAGAAATATCATGGTCTTTAATGATATTATAGATTACACCATGCATACTTTTGCTATACATTTTGTATAGTGTTTCAAAAGCTTTCACATCTTTCTGTTTAAATTTTTCTACAAGAAGGTCTAACTGCATTCAAAATTTTTATAGTTCGAAATTAATCAATTAAAAATAAAAAAAGCTACTTTTTAAAGTAGCTTTTAATTTATGATATTTTTTCATTTACTTGATAATACCGGCACAACTTACTCTACCGCCAGCGTCACCAGTTGGTTGTGTTGTATAATCATCTGTTCCTGCATGAACAATAACAGCTTTTCCAAGAATGTCTTTA
>PFKE01000026.1 GCA_002784145.1 Flavobacteriaceae bacterium CG_4_10_14_3_um_filter_33_47
CAACCAGGCCAATTAATGGTTAAAATTGTTAAAGACGAGTTAACAGAGCTTATGGGTGGTGATGCTGCAGGAATCAATCTATCTGGTACACCTAGCATTATTTTAATGTCTGGCTTACAAGGTTCTGGTAAAACCACGTTTTCGGGTAAACTCGCCAATTATCTTAAAAACAAAAAATCTAAAAAACCATTATTGGTAGCTTGTGATGTGTATCGTCCAGCAGCTATTGATCAATTACATATTGTAGGAAATCAAATAGGCATTGAGGTTTTTAGTGATAAAGGAAATAATAATCCTGTTGCCATAGCTCAAGCTGGAATTGCGCATGCCAAAGCAAACGGATTTAATGTGGTTATTATTGATACCGCAGGTCGTTTAGCAGTAGATGAGGTGATGATGACCGAAATCTCTAACATCCACAAAGCCATTCAGCCACAAGAAACCTTGTTTGTGGTAGATTCTATGACAGGGCAAGATGCTGTAAATACAGCGAAAGCTTTTAATGATGTGTTGAATTTTGATGGTGTTATTCTTACCAAATTAGATGGCGATACCAGAGGTGGAGCAGCTATTTCCATTAAATCTGTCGTAAACAAACCTATCAAGTTTATTGGTACTGGCGAGAAAATGGAAGCTATTGATGTGTTTTATCCAGCACGTATGGCCGACCGTATTCTTGGAATGGGTGATGTGGTATCTTTAGTAGAACGTGCTCAAGAACAATTTGATGAAGAGGAAGCACGTAAACTTCAAAAGAAAATTGCCAAAGACCAGTTTGGGTTTGATGATTTTTTAAAACAGATTCAGCAAATCAAGAAGATGGGAAACATGAAAGATCTCATGGGAATGATTCCTGGCGCTGGAAAAATGTTAAAAGACGTTGATATTGATGATGACGCCTTTAAAGGTATTGAAGCCATCATTCATTCTATGACACCTAAAGAAAGAACCCAGCCTTCCATCATTGATGCAAGCAGAAAAAAGCGAATAGGTAAAGGTTCTGGAACTTCGGTTCAGCAGGTTAATCAGTTGCTAAAACAGTTTCAACAGATGAGTAAAATGATGAAAATGATGCAAGGTGGAGGCGGTAAAAAAATGATGCAAGCCATGAAAAACATGCGTTAGTTTTGTTAAAAGTTAAAAGTTAATTTTACTAACAACTAACAACCAACAACCAACAACCAACAACCAAATATTTTGATATGACAATTTTAGACGGAAATAAAATTAGTAACGATATAAAAAATGAAATCGCCTTAGAAGTTCAAAAAATGAAGGATAAAGGCGAGAAAGTTCCGCATCTGGCCGCTATTATTGTTGGAAATGATGGTGCAAGTTTAACCTATGTAGGTAGTAAAGTCAAGGCTTGTGAACGGGTTGGTTTTGAGTCTACTTTGGTACAAATGTCAAATACAACCAGCGAAATTGAATTGTTGGACAAAATCAATGAGCTTAATATGAATCCTGATATTGATGGATTTATTGTTCAGTTACCTTTACCTTCTCAAATTGACACTCAAAAAGTATTGTTAGCTGTTAATCCAGATAAAGATGTTGATGGATTTCATCCTACCAATTTTGGTAAAATGGCTTTAGATATGTCAACTTTTATTCCCGCTACGCCTTTCGGAATCTTAGAATTATTAGAGCGTTATGGTGTTGAAACCAAAGGGAAACATACCGTTGTTATTGGTCGTTCTCATATTGTGGGTCGCCCAATGAGTATTTTAATGGGAAGAAAGGGATTTCCAGGAAATTCTACAGTGACCTTAACTCATAGTCACACAAAAAATATCACACAAATTACGTCTCAGGCAGATATTATCATTTCGGCCTTAGGTGTTCCAAACTTTTTAAAAGCAGAAATGGTAAAAGACGATGCTGTGGTTATTGACGTTGGAATTACCAGAGTTACTGACGAATCTTCTCCAAAAGGATATACCATTACTGGCGATGTTGATTTTGAAAATGTAAGTAAAAAAGCAAGTTTTATTACACCTGTGCCTGGAGGCGTAGGCCCTATGACCATTGCTATGTTGCTTAAAAATACATTACTTGCACGCGAACATCACAGAAAATAATACAAGTTTATTTGCAAATAGTTGAGGCAAATCTTTAAAGGATTTTAAAGAGTATTAGTATTAGTTTTTATAATTTTTCATTCTGCTGAAGGTGGATCGTCTTTTCTATATTTTAACATAGATACCCCAGAAATAAAAAATATTCCACCTAAAATGGTTAAAGCCCAAGGACTTAGGTTCACCATATTATTCCCATAGATGCCTAAAACACCTAGTATTAAGGCTATCATGCCACCAATGGTTAAAATTAATGCTAATATCCGTATCATAATTTTAGAATTATGATGCTAAATTAAAGTTATGTCAAGAATTGATGTTACAAGATTATAAATGAAAATATCACAATTCCCATTTAATATTTTAATGAAATACTATTTTGCAAATAACTGACTCAAATCTTTAAATGCCTTAAACTCTAGGGCATTGCCAGCAGGATCATAAAAAAACATGGTTGCTTGTTCACCAATTTGACCAGCAAAGCGAATATAAGGGCCAATTTCAAATAGGATATTTTTGCTTTTTAAATTTTCTGACAGCGTTTGAAAATCATTCCAAGGTAAAACAACTCCAAAATGTGGTACAGGTACATCTTTTCCATCTACAGAATTGGTGTGCAAGTTGTCATTGGATTTTGGCTTGTAATGAATAACCAATTGGTGTCCAAAGAAATTAAAATCAACCCATTGGTCGCTGCTTCTGCCTTCATCACAACCTAATACATCACGATAAAATTTTCGGCATATTTCTAAATTATGAACGGGAATGGCTAAATGAAAAGGTGAAATAGATGACATATGTATTATTTAGTTTCTATGATTTCTTTGTCTTGTAATCGATTCGCTATAGGTTTTGGTGGAATCCTCAATGAGTACATTGAGTTCTTTTAGTTCGTCATTGGTTAGTGCTCTATAGTCTCCTACCGGCATATCGAGTTTTATATTCATAATCCTAACGCGCCTTAAGGTTTGTACCTCATAATTTAAATATTCACACATACGCCGAATTTGTCTGTTTAAGCCTTGTGTTAAAATAATTTTGAATTCATAAGTACTCAGTTTTTCCACCTGGCATTTTTTGGTAACCCGATCTAATTCTGCTAATGGTATTCCTCCGGACATTCGCTCAATAAAGGTTTGAGAGATGGGTTTGTCTACGGTTACAATGTATTCTTTTTCGTGATTATTACTGGCTCTCAATATTTTATTTACAATATCGCCGTCATCGGTTAAAAGAATTAATCCTTCACTGGGTTTATCTAATCTTCCAATGGGAAAAATACGTTTTGGGTACTTAATAAAGTCAATAATATTATCTTTTTCAACACTGGTGTCCGTGGTGCAAACAATGCCAACGGGTTTATTGAAAGCTAAGTAAACAAACGAATCTTTTGAGTTTTGGACTGGTTTACCGTCTACTTCAACAAAATCGCTTTGGCTTATTTTTGTGCCCATTTCAGGAATGATACCGTTAATGGTTACTCGTCCTGCTTCAATGAGTTTGTCGGCTTCTCGTCTTGAACAATAGCCTACTTCACTTAAATATTTATTAATTCTTTTTAATGGCTCTTCCATAGTTCTGCAAAGATATGAACTTTAGTTCTCAATAAATTCTGAAATATAAAAGGTTACAGATTTATGGTTTAATGAATGGCCTAATCCTTTTGTGGAAATGAGTTTACTGTTTTTGTAATTTTCTTTAATAAGAAGCGCATCATTGTATGGAATAATGTTGTCATCTTTGTCATGAATAATCAATCCTTCAGCATGAATGGTTTGAATATATTTTGCTGTTGAAAACGATTCTGGTGAAGACCCAAATTGTTCAATTATTTCCAAGTTAAGTTGTTCGGTAACACGGCGGTTGTACCTTAGCATGTCTGTGTATCGTTTTAAAACGTCTTTAAAATTAGAAGGAGCACCTAAAAGCACTAATTTTTGAATACCTTTTAATTGGTATTTCTTCTGAAAAAAAACCGTTGCCATACCACCTACTGAATGTCCAACAATAATATGGGGTTTAAATTTTTTTGCTACTTCATTTATAAATTCAGTATAAAGTAGTGCATTGAAATACCCGCTTCCAGAGTTTCCATGAGCAGGTGCATCTAAAGCGATGATGTTATGATCCTTGTTTTTTAAATGATTTATTAGTGGTTTCCATCGGCCTGAATTGCTTTCCCAGCCATGAACCAGTAGAATGGTCTTCTTTGTGCCAATCCATCGATAAGTCATTATTTCGTGAGATTCGTAATAAAGGATTTCTTTCTTGGCCGTTGCCAAAAAATCAAATTGCGCTTGGTTGATTTGACCTTTTCTGGGTTTTGAAAACAACGTCAAAGCTTTATTGGCTGCAGATGTTTTTGATAGATAACTCAAGGCATTAATAGAGGAGCCTACAAGTTTTATTAATATGGAACCCATTAATCTTCTCTATTTACCTTATCTTTTGAAAATGCGGGCGTACAGATGGCTATATATTCGCATGGCTCTGTAAAGGGATTTGAATATTGAACTCTGGTGTTTTTCTCAATTTTAATGGATTGTCCAGCTTTCAATACAATTTGTTCACCTTCAATAATAAACTGTTTTTTGCCTTTGATAATAAATGTAAATTCATCAAATTCTGGTGTTTGAAAAGGCTCGCTCCAGCCAGCAGGCGCAATCATATACGCAATACTTATTTTTGAATTACCATCTGTAGCCAGACCAAAATGTTCCTTTATAACTTTGCCATCATTGGTAGGAACTATAAACGGATTGTTTTGTATGATGTATTTTTTTTGAGTCATGGATGGTTAATGTTTTTCTTTCATGGGTTTTTTCTTAATCATGCCTCCTTTTAAATCTTTCACAATTCCCATGATAGTAAAAGCGTTTTTATCAATTTTATCTATTTCTGTTTGTAATTTGGCGAGTTCTAATCTGGTAACTACGGTATAAATAATGTCTTTATCATAACTTTTTCCTGATTTTCCAAAACCACCTTTGCCAGCATAAATGGTGCAGGCGCGTCTTAACTTTTCGATAATCATGGTTCTTAATTCGTCATGTTTCTCTGAAATTATGGTAACACCTATATATTCTTCAACGCCATCAATAACAAAGTCAACCGTTTTAGCTGCTGCTAGATAGGTAAGAATAGCATAGAGAGCGGTTTCAATAGATAAAATGTAAGCACCAACCGAAAATATCATGAGGTTAATTATAAACAAAACATCCCCAATTGTTAATGATAGTTTTCTGCTTAAAAAAATAGCCAATACTTCTGTACCATCTAAAACACTGCCACCTCGCATGGCCATGCCAATACCCAAGCCTAAGAAGAAACCACCAAAAACAGCTATCAGTAATTTGTCTTCAGTAATAATGGGATATTCAATAAAGTGAACAACAAAGGCTAGCATTGCTATTGAAATAAGACTTCGAACAGCAAATGCTATGTTAAATGTTTTTGATGCCAAAAATAAAAATGGAAGATTAACCAACACTAACAGGTAACTCAAGTTTAAGGTAGTTACATACTCTAATAAAAGGGAAATACCAGTAGCGCCGCCATCAATAAAGTTATTAGGCAGTAAAAAACCTTTTAAACCAAAACCGGCAGCAAAAACACCAATAATAATATTAATGTAATCTTTTATAAAATGAACCAATTCAACATGCAAGGTTCTTGCCAATGGAACAATTTCCTTTTTGTTAACAGTGGCTTTGCCTTGGTTTTGTTTTAGTTTGTTTCTGGCAACGTCTACCAATATTTTTGAAAAGTAAGGATTCATAGGGTTTTTATTAATCTTGTTTGTTCCAATTTATGAAAAAAAACTTGATTTTAGCGTTATCAGGAATATGAATGGCTTCAATTTTTAAAGTTCTGTCAAAACGCATGTTGGCTGGTAGCTCTTTTTTGTCTATGGTAAAAGAAGCGTTAATTTCGTTTACTGTAACCACAATGGTATTGATTAAATTATCAATTCTGGTGATTTTATAATTCGAGTTAATGTCTTTGAAGGTACTCAGAATAGACAAGTTTTTATCGGTTTTAAAACGCGAATCAAATATTTGAACACTTTGAATGTATGACATTGAGTCCAACGGTTTTCTAGGGCTAATGTTTAAAAGTTTATGACCTTCATTATCAAAAATTTCAATATCATTCAACGGCATATTAAATTCATTCTCAGGGTAATCTTTAACCAGAGAATCTTGAATATAAATGGCTTCTAAGTCCTTGACCCGAGTGGAATCCGTTAATAGACCAATGTGTTGTTTGCTAATTTGGAATGGGTTTATTTCTTTATTACAATTGGTAAGAAATAGGCATAAAAAAATGAGACTTAAATAAGATTTATACATGACTTAAAATGGGATTAATAAAATTAATAGCTATCTAAAAATGGACTTATTTTTTCATGACTTTGGTTAAAATTCCAAAAACACTACGTATAAAAGTTGCACTTGTTAAAACTTTAACCACAGGATTCATGGCAGTACTTCTTCGTCTCGAACTTGATGCAGAAGCTCTATCTTTTGAGGCTGCCTTTTTTAATGCCTCCTGTTCTTGATGTGCTTTTTCTTTAGCTTCTTCTGCTTCAGCTAAATCAATTTTTTCATTTAGCATTTCATAAGCACTTTCTCTATCAATATCGTTATTGTACTTTTTTACAAGTTTTGATTTTGATAGTAATGTACTGAGTTCAGAATCTGTTAACACATCCATTCTACTCATGGGTGCACGCATCATGGTGGCGGCCAATGGTGTTGGTCTTCCTTTTTCGTCAAGGGCAGAAATCAATGCTTCGCCAATGCCTAGAGAAGTTAAAACATCTTCTGTATTATAATACTCTGAATCTGGATAGTTTTTAGCGGTTAGTTTGATAGCTTTTCTATCATTGGCCGTAAATGCGCGCAGTGCATGTTGTATTTTTAATCCTAATTGGCTTAAAACGGCTTCAGGTACATCGGTTGGATTTTGTGTTACAAAATATAATCCAACACCTTTACTTCGTATAAGTTTTACAATGCTTTCAATTTGATTTAATAAGGCTTTGGAAGCTTCATTAAAAATTAAGTGAGCTTCATCAATAAACATGACAAGCTCTGGCCTGTCACTGTCTCCTTGCTCTGGAAATGTTGAGTAAATTTCAGCCAGTAAACTCAACATAAAGGTTGAAAATAGTTTTGGTCTATCTTGAATATCTGTGAGTCTAATAATATTGATATAACCTCTTCCGTCATCATCAACTCTCAACAAATCTTGAACGTCAAAAGATGTTTCTCCAAAAAACAAATCGGCACCTTGTTGCTCTAGCTCAACAACTTTTCGTAAAATAGCACCTGTTGAGGCTGTTGAAATGTACCCATAGTCATCTTCAAACTCTTTTTTTCCTTCTTGAGTTGCGTATTGAAGTATTTTTTTAAAATCTTTCAAATCTAGAAGCGGCATTTTATTATCATCACAATATTTAAAAATAACGGCTACAATACCAGATTGTGCTTCCGATAAGTCTAATATTCTTGATAATAATACAGGGCCAAATTCGCTTACCGTTGCTCTTAATCTAACACCATCTTGTTCAGATAGGGTTAAAACTTCAACAGGAAAAGGTTTAGCTTCAAAAGGGAGTCCTATTTTTTCATGTCTTTCATCAATTTTGGCGTGACCCGGACTTGGTTGCGCTAAACCACTTAGGTCGCCTTTTATATCCATAAGTAACACAGGAATGCCTTTATCACTTAAATTTTCGGCAAGAACTTGTAAGGATTTTGTTTTTCCAGTTCCGGTAGCACCAGCAATCAATCCGTGACGATTTAAAGTTTTTAATGGAATTTTTACATGGGCGCCCGTAATGGTTTCGCCATCCAACATAGCGGCGCCAACAGGAATAAAATCACCTTTGGTAAGGTTGCCTTCATTGATGTACTTTAAAAATGTTTCCTTATTACCCATTCTCAATAATTTTTCATAAAAATAACGATTCCAAATTTAATTTATACAAACAAGATAAATAAAACTATCAACATTTAGTAAGCAAAATAGTATCTTTGCACACTTATGAATAAAGAGATTAAAGAATTAGTGGATAAAGGTGAAATGTTGCCTTTAATGGAGGAGTTTTATACCATTCAAGGTGAAGGATTTCATAAAGGTACGGCGGCTTATTTTATAAGATTAGGCGGTTGCGATGTGGGCTGTCATTGGTGTGATGTAAAAGAAAGTTGGAACGCCAATTTACATCCACCAACGCATGCGGTCAACATTGTTAATAATGCAAAAAAATATAGTGATACTATTGTGGTTACCGGCGGAGAACCATTAACCTGGGATATGACTTTTTTAACATCAAAATTAAAAGCTGAAGGATTAAAGGTTCATATAGAAACCTCTGGAGCTTATAAATTAACAGGTGTTTGGGATTGGATTTGTTTATCGCCAAAAAAATTAAAACTACCTACCAAAGAAGTTTACGAAAAGGCCCATGAACTAAAAGTTATTGTTTATAACAAAGACGACTTTCGTTTTGCCGAAGAACAAGCCGCAAAAGTTAATAAAGATTGTATTTTGTACTTACAACCCGAATGGAGTAAAAGAGATAAAGTGATTCCTGATATTGTAAATTATGTCATGGCAAATCCTAAATGGAAAGTGTCTCTTCAAACACATAAATATTTAAATATTCCTTAAAAAAAATAAAACCGACTCAACACTAAAAAAACGAGGCGGTTTTTTATAATATCCACATAAAAAAAACGGTTTAGACTAAACTAAACCGTTTGTGTTGAATGGATTAAAATTTGTAGCGAGAGCGGGGCACGATCCCGCGACCTCCGGGTTATGAATCCGACGCTCTAACCAGCTGAGCTACCTCGCCATAATTTAAGGCTGCAAATATAAAAACAATATTATTGTCAACAAACATAAGTTGTGCAAAATATTATTAAATTTTATTGTTAAACTTATCAATTTATGTATATATTGAGCAACATAAATTTTTATGCTAAATCATGGACGATAAAATTAAATTTGAAATAGAGTTTCCCATACAATCATCACCGCAGTTATTATACCAATATATTTCTACGCCTTCAGGTTTGTCTGAATGGTTTTCAGATAATGTGAATTCAAGAGGAGAATTATTTACTTTTATATGGGATGATAGTGAAGAGCAAGCCAAATTATTGAGTAAAAAGAGTGGGGAACGGGTTAAATTTAAATGGTTAGTTGAAGAAGAAGAAGAAGAAGAACTCTCTACGTACTTTGAACTTAGAATACAAGTTGATGAAATAACCAAAGATGTCTCTTTAATGGTAGTAGATTTTGCTTATGAAGATGAAGTTGATGAGTCAAAAATGCTTTGGGAAAATCAAATATCTAACTTAAAACAAGTTTTGGGTTCTGCATAATTTTAAATCATCTTACTTTAAAGTATATTTGTTCTAACCCTAATTTTTAGGGTTTTGGACTTTTTTTTATGATTAATTTCAACGGAAATATTTTAGAAGAAAAAACCCTTTTATCTCTTGATAATAGAGGATTTAATTATGGCGATACGCTTTTTGAAACTATAAAAGTATCGCTTGGTAAGGTATTGTTTTGGGAAGACCATTATTTTAGGCTTATGGCTTCCATGCGAATTATGCGTATGGAGATTCCCATGGACTTTACCATGCAATATCTTGAAAATCAAATTCAAGAATTGCTGAAATCAAATCATCAACAACATCTTTCATCTCGTGTTAAGTTTACGGTTTTTAGAAATGAAGGCGGTTTGTATTTGCCTACGACCAATCATATAAGTTTTTTAATCACCTCAAAAACGATGGATGAAGATTTCTACTTACTAAGAGTCAAACCTTATGAAGTAGATTTATTCAAGGATTTTTATATATCGCCAAGCTTATTATCTACTTTAAAGACTAACAATAAAGCTATTAATGTGGTTGGTAGTATTTATGCGCAAGAAAATAATCTGCAAAATTGTTTGTTATTGAACACCGAAAAAATGGTTGTTGAGGCTTTAAACGGAAACCTCTTTGTTGTTAAAGATCATGTAATAAAAACACCGCCTTTAACCGATGGTTGTTTAAAAGGCATTATGAGAAAGCAAGTTATGGAGGTGGTTCGTGAACTTCCAGATTACCAACTTATCGAAGCATCTGTCTCGCCTTTTGAACTTCAAAAAGCAGATGAACTTTGGATAACCAATGTTATTACAGGAATACAGCCTATTTCAAAATATAGAAAAAAAACCTATGTTAATAACCAAGCA
>PFKE01000014.1 GCA_002784145.1 Flavobacteriaceae bacterium CG_4_10_14_3_um_filter_33_47
TTATTAACAATTTAACATATAAATTTCGTTGATAAGTAAAACCTTAAAAATTTTGATTTTTTAAAGTTTTTTTTGTCTATTAGCAACTTACTTACAATTTAAGGTATAGTTTTTGTCTTTCCTAAATTGTTTTATTACTTTTAATGCAGAAAGGAATTTATTATGGATGATAATTTTTCACCTCGAGTCAAAGATGTTATTGCTTACAGTAAGGAAGAAGCCTTGCGTTTAGGCCACGATTTTATTGGTACTGAACACTTAATGCTAGGCCTTTTACGTGATGGTAATGGCAAAGCTATTAATATTTTAAATGCTTTAGATATTGATTTAAATCACTTAAGACGTAAAGTTGAAATTCTAAGCCCTGCCAATCCAAACACCTCGGGTGCTTCTAATGAAAAAAAGAACCTACACCTTACACGACAAGCAGAGCGTGCTTTAAAAACAACGTTTTTAGAAGCCAAACTATTTCAGAGTACTTCTATTAATACCGCACATTTATTGTTATGTATTTTAAGGAATGAAAATGACCCAACTACGAAACTTTTAAATAAACTAAAAGTTGATTATGACAACGTAAAAGAACAATTTAAATTTATGATTACAAACGACAATAATTATATAGAACCCAAATCAGAATCGTTTCAAGATGACGATTCCAGTCAAGAGGATGATACTGCAAAAGACAATCTGTTCAATACCCCAGCAAACAAAACCAATAAAAAGTCTAAAACCCCTGTATTAGATAATTTTGGCAGAGATTTAACGGCTTTGGCAGAAGAAGGAAAACTAGACCCTGTTGTAGGTCGTGAAAAAGAAATTCAACGGGTTTCCCAAATATTAAGTAGACGTAAAAAAAACAATCCCCTTTTAATTGGTGAACCTGGCGTTGGTAAATCGGCGATAGCCGAAGGCTTAGCACTTCGAATCATTAAACGAAAAGTGTCTAGAATTCTTTTCAATAAGCGTGTGGTAACACTGGATTTAGCAAGTTTAGTTGCTGGCACAAAGTATCGTGGGCAATTTGAAGAACGCATGAAAGCCGTGATGAACGAGCTTGAAAAAAATGATGATGTTATTCTGTTTATTGACGAAATTCACACCATTGTTGGTGCTGGCGGCGCTACCGGAAGTTTAGACGCTTCCAACATGTTTAAACCAGCCTTGGCACGAGGAGAAATTCAATGTATTGGGGCTACCACGCTGGATGAATACAGACAGTATATTGAGAAAGATGGTGCCTTAGAAAGACGTTTTCAAAAAGTTATAGTAGAACCAACAACCGTTGATGAAACCATTGAAATCTTAAACAACATTAAGGCGAAATATGAAGAACACCACAATGTTGACTATACACCAGAGGCTATAGAAGCTTGTGTAAAATTAACCAATCGTTACATGACTGAGCGTTTCCTGCCAGACAAAGCCATTGATGCTTTAGACGAAGCGGGTTCTAGAGTTCATATCACCAATATTGAAGTTCCTAAACAAATTCTTGAGTTAGAAAAACAACTTGAAGATGTTAAGGAAACTAAAAACATGGTGGTAAGAAAACAAAAATATGAGGAAGCTGCCAAACTAAGGGACGATGAAAAGCGCTTAGAAAAAGAACTTCAAATAGCCCAATATAAATGGGAAGAAGACACCAAACAACATCGTGAAATTGTAACAGAAGATAATGTTGCTGATGTCGTTTCTATGATGACTGGAATTCCAGTTAACAGAATTGCTCAAACTGAAATAAATAAACTGGCCGAATTACCAAACCTTATCAAAGGCAAAGTGATTGGTCAGGATGAAGCCGTAGCCAAAGTGGTTAAAGCCATACAGCGCAATAGAGCGGGATTAAAAGACCCTAACAAGCCCATTGGGTCATTTATCTTTTTAGGTCAAACTGGCGTCGGCAAAACACAGTTAGCTAAAGTGTTATCCAGAGAATTATTTGATAGCGAAGAAGCACTTGTTAGAATAGACATGAGTGAGTATATGGAAAAATTTGCGATCTCCAGATTGGTTGGCGCGCCTCCAGGGTATGTGGGTTATGAAGAAGGCGGACAATTAACAGAGAAAATTAGACGTAAACCTTATGCTGTTCTTTTATTGGATGAAATAGAAAAAGCGCATCCAGACGTGTTTAATATGCTATTGCAAGTTCTGGACGATGGTTTTTTAACCGATAGCTTAGGAAGAAAAATTGATTTTAGAAACACCATCATCATCATGACATCCAATATTGGTGCGCGTAAACTTAAAGATTTTGGAACAGGAATTGGTTTTGGAACGGCTTCTCAAAAAGCTCAGGAAGATTCCAATGCCAAAGGCGTTATTGAAAATGCGCTTAAAAAATCGTTTGCTCCCGAATTTTTAAACAGAATTGATGACGTGGTGGTCTTTAATACACTCGAAAAAGAAGACATCAATAAAATTATTGATATTGAATTGGAAAAACTTCTTTTAAGAATTAAAGATTTAGGCTATAACTTAAAGCTAAGTAAAAATGCCAAAGATTATATTGCAGATAAAGGATTTGACAAGCAATATGGCGCAAGACCTTTAAAAAGAGCCATTCAAAAGTACATTGAAGATGCATTAGCGGAAGAAATTATAACCTCTCATGTACAGGAAGGTGACCATATCATCATTGATTTGGATGATAAAACCCAAGAACTGAATATAAAAATTGAAAAAGCCGAAAAGCCCTTAGAATCTTAGTATTTTAAACAATACCTTTAAAAATAATTCCTACATTAATTTATGATGTGGGAATTTTTTTTTCTAAAAGTGTAACAAATAAAAAATGGTGCCATCTATAGTATAACAATTTGTTTCAGTGACGCTAACCAAACTAAATATTGAACAGCTTATAGAGCTTTGTAAATCCAGCAACCAATCAGCGCAGTTGGAAGTTTATAACAGATATTATAAAGCTATGTATAACACGTCTTTAAGAATCGTTAAAGATAGTTATGACGCTGAAGACATCATGCAAGACTCCTTTTTGTTGGCGTTCACAAAATTGGATACTCTTAAAGATGTCAAAACATTTGGGGCTTGGTTAAAACGAATTGTCATTAATAACAGTATTTATCATTATAAAAAAAATAGTAAATACGCCAACGTTCCTTTAGATGATGTCCTGTATAAAGTGGAAGAGAATAATGACGGTATAGACAGTGATTTTGAATTTACAAATCTGAAAGCGCAACAAGTGATACAAACCATGAAAACGCTCAAAGAAAATTATCAAATCTGTTTAACACTTCACCTTATTGAAGGCTATGATCATGAAGAAATTTGTGACATTATGAACATTTCTCATGCCAACTGTAGAACGATGATATCTCGCGCTAAAGATAGTTTGAGACAGAAATTAGAATTAGTAGTATAAAACCCCAGAAGATGAAAAAAGAGGATATAGATACCATGTTTGAAGGATTACGGTCAGAATTTGATTTTGAAAGTCCAAATATTGGACATCAAGAACGGTTTTTAGCAAAACTAAATCATCAAAAGACTAAACCTGGCAAACAAAATTCAAGTGGAACCAATTTTTGGAAACCTTTCTTAAGCATTGCGGCATCCATCATCATTTGTTTAAGCGTCTTTACTATTCTAAAACCCAGCAACAACCTTAAAGATTTGGCAAGTGTTTCAACAGAAATGTCTCAAACCCAAACCTTTTTTACAACCGCCATTTCAGATGAATTACTAAAACTAAAAAATGCAAGAACGCCAGAAACAGAAACACTCATTAACGATGCCATGAAACAAATGGCCATTCTTGAAAAAGATTATGAATCTCTTAAAATCGACTTAACTAAAAGTGGTGACGACAAACGCGTTATTTATGCCATGATTTTAAATTTTCAAACAAGAATAGAAGTGTTAAAAAATGTAATGGAAACCATAGAGCAAGTCAATCAATTAAAACAAAAAAATCATGAAAACTCAATTACTATTTAAGGCAGCCTTCCTGCTGTTTATAATACCTTCTATCGTTTTAAGTAACGACAACCTAAAAGGAAAATACAACAAAGAAAAAACCATTAAAAAAGAGTTCACCGTAAATAACAATGCGCTATTAAAAATAGATAACAGTTTCGGAAACCTAGATATTGTAACTTATGTGGGGAACAAAATTAGCATTGAAGTCATTATTAAAGTAAGTGGAAATAATGAGGAAAAAGTTGATAAAAAACTCAATGCCATTCATGTAAACTTTGATGCCTCCAGCAGCTTGGTTGATGCCAAAACAATTTTTAACAACGACAATAAATCGTGGTGGAATTGGGGCAATAACAATGTGAGCATGGAAATTAATTACATAGTAAAACTACCCATTACCAACAGCGTTGATTTAAACAACGACTACGGAAGCATTAATTTAGACAAACTTGAAGGAAAAGCTGTGATTAGCTGTGACTACGGGAAAATAACCACAAAAGAACTCATGGCTGAAAACAATGTGCTTTCTTTTGACTATACAAACAACAGCTATTTTGAATACATAAATAGTGGAAAAATTAACGCAGATTATAGTGGTTTTACCGTTTCAAAAACTAAAAAACTGGAGATTAATGCCGATTACACAACATCAGTGGTTGAAACGGCTGAAGACGTCCATTTTAATTGCGATTATGGGTCTATCAACATCAAACAATTAAATAATGTTACGGGCAACGGCGATTATTTAACCATGCGTCTGGGAGATGTCTATAAAAATGTAAACATTAAAGGCGATTATGGTTCGCTTAAAATAGATCAAATGACCGCCAATGCAGGCAATGTAACCATCCAATCAGACTATTTAGGAATTACCATTGGATATCACCCAAACTATCATTTTAATTTTGATATAAATACCGAATATGGTTCGCTTAGAAATGCTGAAGGATTTGAATTTACAAAAAAACATATAGAATCAAGTAATAACTATTATCAGGGTTATTATGGAAATCGGAGTTCTCAAAATTTAGTAAAAATTATTTCAGACTACGGTAACGTGACCTTTAAAAAAAACTAAATCTCCATTAACTTTAAAAAATCATATACAATGAAAGCATCCATCAAAAATCAAACAGTACTTATCATAGCTTGCCTATTTTTCGCAACCGAAACCTATGCCCAATGGGGTAAAGCCATAAAAGGAAATGGCAACTTAACAACTGTAACAAGATCAATCTCTGATTATGACGGCATTAGTTGTGCTGGTTCTTTTGACTATATTTTAGTAGAAGGCTCGGAAGGAAATATAACCATTGAGGGCGAAGAAAACTTAATGGAATATATCATAACCGAAGTTAAGGAAAATACCCTTATTGTAAAAGTAAAAGATCGTACAAACTTAAAAACAAGTCTTAAAAAGAGTATAAAAATTACCATTCCATTTAAAGACATTGATAAAGTATCTCTGGCTGGTTCTGGCGATTTATGGAACAACGATGTCATTGCCACCAATCATTTAGAAGTGAATCTTGCTGGCTCAGGAGATGTTGTGTTACAGGTAGAAACCGAGACTTTAAAAAGTGCACTCTCTGGTTCCGGTGATCTAAGTTTAAAAGGGCAAACCCATGATTTAGAAGCTAATATTGCTGGCTCAGGAGATTTTCATGGTTTTGAATTGCAATCCAATAATACCGAAGTTTCTGTGTCTGGCTCGGGCAATGCAGAAGTAGTAAGCACTGAGAACATCGTAGCTAAAGTTGCTGGTTCTGGCGACATTGTTTATAAAGGCAATCCTAAGACTGAAGACACCAAAGTTGCTGGTTCCGGTAGTATTAGGCAATGATATTCAAACTAAAATCACTTATCAAATTTAAAACGGCACTTTTAAAAAGTGTCGTTTTTTTATCCATTACGCTCTTTAGGCACTCGAAACAATAAAATAATTCCAACTAAAAAAAACGATACCAAAAAGAGAATCCCATTTCTCATGGTGCCAGTAATTTGGTCAATGGAAGCAAAAATGACCATGCCAATAACGATTCCTATTTTTTCAGCGACATCATAAAAACTAAAATAAGAGGTAGTATCTTCTGTTTCTGGTAAAAATTTTGAATAGGTTGATCTTGCCAATGACTGAATGCCACCCATAACCAAACCAACCAACGAAGCTGCTATATAAAACTGAATGGGCGTAATCATAAAATAAGCATAGAAACACATAAGCATCCAAACACAATTAACAACAATCAATGTTTTAATGTTTCCATATTTTGCAGAACATTTTGATGTTATAACGGCTCCTATGACTGCTACCATTTGAATAACCAAAATACTAATAATTAAACCCGTTGTTTTTTCACTATCACTTGACCAGGCTATTTCTTCTTCTCCAAAATAAACAGCGACCAACATGATGGTTTGAACCGCCATGCTAAATACAAAAAAAGCATATAAAAATCTTTTTAATCTTAAATTCTTCTTTAACTCTTTCCAAACTTGTCTTAATTCTCTTATGCCATTAAAAACAACATCTTTTGTGACTTTATGACCAGCTGATGTTCCTTTAGGTAAAAAATAAAATGAATATTGGCTGAATAAAACCCACCATAATCCCACAGTAACAAATGAATATCGCATCATTTGCATTTTAGATTCTCCATCATCTTGGCTCATCACCATAATTAAATTAATAATGAGTAAAATAACACTTCCTATATACCCAAAAGAAAATCCTTTGGCGCTCACGCTGTCTTGTTGTTCTGGATAAGCAATATCTGGCAAATAAGAATTGTAAAAAACCAAGCTTCCCCAATACCCTATCAATCCCATAAAATAACATAAAATACTAATATAAATATGATCTAAACTAAACCAATACAAACCAATGCAACCAATACCACCCAAATAACAGAAAAATTTCATGAAATTCTTTTTATTACCTACGTAATCAGCAATACCAGACAAAATAGGTGAGGTAAAAGTCACCACTAAAAATGTAAATGCTGTTACAAAAGTTATTAAAGCGGTGCTCTTAAAATTAAAACCAAAAGCATGAACGGTTTTAATTTCTGAAAGAAATAATGCCGAATAAAAAATAGGAAAGATTGATGACGCAATGGTTAGTGTATAAACTGAATTTGCCCAATCATAAAATGCCCAAGCATTAAGAAGTTTTTTGCTTCCCTTTTCTAATTCACTCATAATAAAAAAGCTGCTTTTTTACAGCAGCTTCTAAAGTAAACAAATATTTTAAATGAAAATTTTTTATTTAAAGGTTGTCACCCCAAATTTTTTTGCTTCTTCCTTAGCCTTTGGTGCTAATGCCTTTAAATTGGCTATCCGCGTATCGTTGGATGGATGCGTGCTTAAAATTTCTGGTGGTGCTTGTCCGCCACTTTGTGCACTCATACGCTTCCAAAGTTCTGCAGCTTCGTCTGGGTTATAACCAGCAATGGCCATCAGGTACTGCCCTATTTTATCGGCTTCTGTTTCATGACTTCTACTAAAAGGCAACATACCGCCTACTTGCGTACCAATACCATAAGCCTGATTAAACAAACCAATATTTTTATTATCTTGTAAGGCCACATTAAGTCCAACAGCGCCAATTTGTTGCAGCATACCAGCGCTCATACGTTGTTGTCCATGATTGGCAAGCGCATGCGATACCTCATGGCCCATAATGGCGGCCAAACCAGCTTCGTTTTTTGCAATGGGTAAAATTCCAGTGTAAACCACTATTTTTCCACCGGGCATACACCAAGCATTAACTGTTTTATCATCTACTAATTTGTATTCCCATTTATAATCCTTTAAGTAACCAACATAGCCGTTTGCATTTAGCCAACGCTCGGCCGCAACTGCAATTTTTTGTCCAACTCTGGTAACCATAGCTGCATCAGAAGTTCCAGTTATAACCTTATTTTCACTTAAAAATTGATCATATTGCTGAAAAGAAGCTGGAAATAAAGCACTGTTTTCAGTTCCAGGCAGTGCCATGGTTTGCTTTCCTGTAAATGGATTTGTTGAACAGGAGATTATTATGACAATAAATGCAAAAGCGAAGATAATTTTCTGTAATCTCATGGTGTTTAATTTTTTTTTAAAAATACAAAATTCCTTTAGTTAACCATTAAGACACATATAAATATTTTTAAGTCACATAGTTGTTAAAATTAATATTTTACCTAAAAAAACATTATGTTTCTGCTATATTTATAACTAAAATTTGAAATTTAATTCACTATGAAAAAAATCATTCTGCTAGTTTTTTTAGCTAGTATGTTTAATTGCAATGGAATTGCACAGAAAAAAAACAATGAACAAACAACATCTTTCAAGGTCGCTAAAACCAATGAGGAATGGAAAAAACAATTAACGCCAGAGCAGTATGCGGTTTTAAGACAACAAGGTACAGAAATACGATTCTCAAGTTCATTGAATAAAAACAACCAAGAGGGAATTTATGTGTGTGCGGCTTGCAATACACCTTTGTTTAAAAGTGAGGATAAATATGACTCTGGTTCTGGATGGCCTAGTTTTGATAGAGAAATAAAAGGCAATGTTGCTTTTTCAAGTGGTTCAGATTATTATTACGGCATAGAAGAACATTGTGCCGTTTGTGGCGGGCATTTAGGCCATGTGTTTAACGATGGCCCAAAAAAAACAACAGGATTAAGACATTGCATCAATGGTGTTGCATTAAAATTTATACCAAAAAATGAGTAAGTATAAACTAGAAAAAACAGAAGACCAATGGAAAGAACATCTTACCGATGATCAATATTGGGTTCTTAGAAATAAAGGCACCGAAAGACCACATACAGGCACCTACAATCTTCATTTTGAAAACGGCACTTACGCATGTGCTGGCTGCCATACGCCCTTATTTAAAAGTGAGCGAAAATTTGATGCGCATTGTGGTTGGCCTAGTTTTGACGAGTCTATAAAAGGTTCGGTGGAGTATATTTTAGACAAATCGCATGGCATGCTCAGAACAGAAATTGTTTGCGCCAATTGTGGTGGCCATTTAGGCCACGTTTTTAATGATGGCCCTACTGAAACTGGTACGCGATATTGTGTGAATTCTTTAAGCTTAGATTTTAAAGATGAATTGTGAATATCTAGATAGCGCTATTAAACAGTTTAAGTATTGCAAAAGTTTAGGAGATAAAACTTTGGAGCAACTTAATGTTGATGAAATGTTATGGCAAAGTGATGAAACTACCAATAGCATGGCTGTGATTGTAAAACATTTAGCGGGCAATATGTTAAGCAGATGGACTCATTTTCTTATCGAAGATGGCGAAAAGCCTTGGAGAAATAGAGACGACGAATTTGTGAACAGTATCCAAACCAAAGAAGACATTATAGCGGTTTGGGAAAACGGTTGGTACTGTTTATTTGTAGCTTTAAAACCCTTAACTGAAAACGATTTAAACACTATTATTTATATTAGAAACGAAGGACATACGGTAACAGAAGCTATTAACAGACAATTGTGCCATTATGCCTATCATGTGGGGCAAATGGTGTTTTTAGGAAAACTTATTAAAGCTAAGGATTGGCAATCGTTATCCATTCCTAAAGGAGATTCTTCAAAATTTAACCAAGAAAAATTTAGTAAGGAAAAATCTAAACGCCATTTTACAGATAATTTATAATTCTAAAAATTAAAAAAAGGCTATCTAAAAAAGTATTTTTTTAAACAGCCTCTTTCCTTCTAAGCAATTTACGATCTTACTTTGCAGCCAATGCTTGCAAGGTATAATATCCGGTTTCTGTTATTATCATGCCTTCATCATTAAAATCATGGATAAACATCATGGGCAATTTTACTTTTTTACCATCAGATTTTCTGGTCATTCTAGCTGTCCACCAAGATTGGACTACTTTGGCTCCACCTAATTCGTACTCTAAATAATCTGGATATCCACGAACATCAATTCTATCAATGCTCCAATCTTTTAACATGTTTAAAAAGCCTTCTTTTTCTTGTGCAACAGTATTAAACGCATCATCAGCCATATCTAAATTAGTAAATCTGGCACCTTCACTAAAATAACTAAAGGCTTTATCGGCATCGCTATGCTCTAAAGCCGCCATCATTCTTAGTACTTTATTAATATTTTCATGATGGTTGTAAATCGTACCGTTGGTTCTAGGTACAAAACTTTGTCTAAGATTGCTCCAAATGTCTCCATCATCATAGGTAATCATGGTCTTTATTTTGTTATTTTTATCTACAACAAAAAGTCTGTGAATAGGCATATCAATTTTTACGCCGGTTTCTTCGTGCACACCTCTAATATAATCCCAGGTTTGAACCCATAGACCACCATCTCCTTCATACTCTAACGCATCAGGATAGGCAGCACCTTGTCTGGTAATACTTAAATAGGCTATGTTTTTACTCCAGAAATCGGAGTTTTTTAAAAAGTTAGCCTTGGGTATTCCTTTAGCATCCGGATTGTTGTTCATGCCATTTAAGGCTCTAAAATCGTCCGCCAAATACCCTGTTAAGGCAATGGTGTCGCCTTTTATAAAGGCTTGTTGCATGGCTTCTACTACTTTAATAGCAGGATGCTCATTGTAAATAGTTCCGTTTTTTTTCTTTTGAGAATACATGACGACAGAAAATATCATCATGGCAATAATGACATGTTTTTTCATTTTGGTTACGGTTGGTTGGTTAATAATTCTTTAAATATAAAAAAATATTACTTATCAGCCATTTAAAACTTACTAAGTTTTAAAAAACTTGGTTATCAACGCTTTAATCTTCTTTTAAAAGGTCTGATAATCAATCGGGCTTCTCTATCAAACCGAATGTAATTATAAACCCAATTGATAAAAACAACAACTCTATTTCTAAAACCAATTAAAAAAAACAAATGCACAAACATCCAAACATACCAAGCAAAAATGCCTTGAAATTTAAAATGT
Organism: Flavobacteriaceae bacterium CG_4_10_14_3_um_filter_33_47; assembly: GCA_002784145.1. Taxonomy (GTDB): domain Bacteria; phylum Bacteroidota; class Bacteroidia; order Flavobacteriales; family Flavobacteriaceae; genus Yeosuana. Next base: position 10,891 of record PFKE01000014.1, read on the forward strand.
TTTAAATCGACCACTGCTTTATTTCTACCAATGGTTGCCATCGCACCTTTGTCTTTATAAATAAAAGGTTTCATGGGCTTTTGTTCAATCCATCTCAATAAATTATCGCCCAACTGCTTGCCTTGTTGAATGGCTGGTTGTGCCATCATAGGAAATCCGTTAGGAAACTCTTCGCTTTCCATACAAGCCACGTCTCCAATAGCAAAAACATGTTTAAACCCTTTAACCTGATTGAATTCGTTAACTAAAATACGCTCTCCTTTGGTTATAAAATCTCCAACATCTAAGCCTTTTATGGTGGCGCCTTTAACGCCTGCAGCCCAAATAAGGGTAGCTGTTTCAAAAGTTAAATCAGAACTTGTCGTTACAGTTTTACCATCATAGCTGGTTACACGAACGTTTTTCCAAATATTAACTCCTAATTTTTCTAAAAAAACCTCGGCTTTTTTCGAGGCATTTTCACTCATTTCTTTTAGAATTCTGTCACTTGATTGAATGAGGTTTATTTGCACAGAACGTGTATCTAAATCGGGATAATCTTTAGGCAAAATACCTTTTTTAATTTCTGCCAAAGCACCAGCCAGTTCAACGCCCGTTGGTCCTGCTCCAACAATCACAAAATTCATAAGGGCATTACGTTCTTTCAAATTGTTGGTTAGTAAGGCCTCTTCAAAATTCTCAAGTATTAAACTCCTTAAATTAAGCGACTGTGGTATGGTTTTCATGGCCATACTATGCTTTTCAATTTCAGAATTACCAAAATAATTCGTTTTAGAACCTGAAGCAATCACTAAATAATCAAACTTCAAAATTCCTATATCGGTTATCACGTCATTGGTAAGTGGTTTAACCGCTTCAACAAGGGCCAATCTAAAATGGAAATTTGGAAAATCCTTTAATATTTTTCGTATGGGATACGCAATGGAATCGGGTTCCAATCCGCCCGTAGAAACCTGATATAATAAAGGTTGAAAGGTGTGGTAGTTATGTTTATCCAGCAACACCACCTGAACTTCTTGCTTTGATAATTTTTTAGCTAAAGAAATTCCTGCAAAACCACCACCAATAATAACAATTCTAGCAAAACTAGTTCTGGGTATGTTCATTTTTCAAGACTTAGGCCGTAAAGGTAACAAAAGAAACAAATTTATAAGGCTCTAAATTCTTTATTCAAATTAGGTTTTGTAAATTCGTGGCTTGAAATTAATGATTAAACAAGTCTCATGAGTAAATACGATATTATTGTTCTTGGAAGTGGTCCTGGTGGTTATGTTACCGCTATTAGAGCCTCACAATTAGGGTTTAAAACAGCCATTGTTGAAAAAGAAAGCCTTGGTGGTGTATGCCTAAATTGGGGTTGTATCCCAACAAAAGCCTTATTAAAATCTGCTCAAGTGTTTGAATATTTAAAACATGCAGCCGATTATGGCCTTTCTGTGAATACCTATGACAAAGATTTTGATGCTGTTGTAAAACGCAGTCGCGGTGTTGCAGACGGTATGAGCAAAGGGGTTCAGTTTTTAATGAAGAAGAATAAAATTGACGTGATTGAAGGGTTTGGAACTTTAAAAACTGGTAAAAAAATAGAGGTCAACGGTACAGAATATAGTGCAGACCACATCATCATTGCAACGGGTGCACGTTCCAGAGAACTGCCCAATTTACCTCAAGATGGTAAAAAAGTGATTGGCTACAGAGAAGCCATGACCTTACCAAAACAACCAAAGAAAATGATTGTGGTGGGTTCTGGAGCTATTGGTGTTGAGTTTGCTTACTTCTATAATGCTATGGGAACCGAAGTGACTATTGTAGAGTATTTGCCAAATATCGTTCCTGTAGAAGATGAAGATGTATCGAAACAATTAGAACGTTCTTTTAAAAAGAGTGGTATCAATATCATGACGTCTGCCGAAGTTACTAAAGTTGACACGTCTGGTTCTGGAGTAAAAGCCACAGTTAAAACAAGTAAAGGAGAAGAAGTTCTTGAAGCCGACATTATTTTAAGTGCTGTAGGCATTAAAACCAATATTGAAAATATTGGTCTAGAAGATGTTGGTATTGCCGTTGATAGAGATAAAATTTTAGTTAATAAATTCTACGAAACCAATATTCCTGGCTATTATGCAATAGGTGATGTAACACCAGGTCAAGCATTAGCGCATGTAGCTTCTGCTGAAGGGATTTTATGTGTTGAAAAAATTGCAGGACACCATGTTGAAGCGTTAGACTATGGAAACATTCCAGGTTGTACCTATTGCTCTCCTGAAATTGCGAGTGTTGGATTAACAGAAAAGCAAGCTAAAGACAAAGGTTTGGATGTGAAAATTGGAAAATTTCCGTTTTCTGCTTCAGGTAAAGCCAGTGCTGGTGGCAATAAAGAAGGTTTTGTAAAAGTGATTTTTGATGCTAAATACGGCGAATGGTTAGGTTGCCACATGATTGGTGCTGGGGTTACTGACATGATTGCCGAAGCGGTTTTAGGCAGAAAACTAGAAACCACCGGTCATGATGTTTTAAAAACAGTACATCCGCATCCAACCATGAGCGAGGCCGTGATGGAAGCCGTTGCTGATGCTTATGGCGAAGTGATTCATTTATAACATTCTTCACATAGAGTTCTAAATAATTGAACTTTTATAAATCTAAATAAAATAAACCGTCTCAATATTAAAACGATTGAGACGGTTATTTTTTTGTTCTATGTTTTTACTATAAGATTGAAATTTAAAAAATTAATGGCGCTATAAATGTTTTATTAATTTTCTTTTGTAATATACCACTTTGATTGGGGTTTGCTCATTTTTTTATCCATCGAACAACTTTGGTAATCTTCATAATTATTATTAAAAAGTTAGTATCCTGATGCTTGAAATTGAACATAAAAAACCGCCTCAAATTTGAGATGGTTAATTTTATTGAGAGACTTTGTTGACAACATTATTTAATTAAATCATTGGCGCTTGGTAAAATAATATCTTTATTGGCAATATACATCCCATCTGTGAGTTCTAATCTTAACATGCTTTTTACGGCTTTGGCACGGCATGCCAAGGTTAAGTCTGGTATTAAAGGATCGTCATTGAAAAAGAACGGATCTAGTTCATATTCAGGTTTACTGGGTTCCTTTACCATTCTTCGAATTTGTTTTAACTCTTTAATGCGAATGAATTTTCCTGGCATAAAGGTGTAAAAAGTGTATTTACCATCGGCATCGGTTTTTATCCAAGCTCTGTGATGGATGTAGCGTTTGCGTTGGGCATCTCTTTTTAATTCGTAATTACCATCTTCATCGGGTTGAAACACATACAGAATAACATCGCTGGCAGGCGTTTTTCCATCACTTTGATAAATGGTTCCGGAAATTTTTAATTTATCTGGTTTTGAATCAAAATCTGGAATGGTGTCTGTGTTGTTTAATTGACGTTCTGAATAATCATAAACAGCGCTTCGTTTTTTATAATCAATGGCATTGTCTTCTAAAGCACTGGCAGAATCTTGAGCTAAAAGTGTGTAGGACATACTTATAAAACAAGCAAGAAAAATAAGGGGCATTTTAGTTTTCATACTATGGTAGTTTTTTAATTTGCTTAAAACTAAAACATTACCATCATTAATGAATTAAAAACTCTATAAACGCTTATTATTTTCGTCTAAGCGATAAGAAATTCTATTTTCTTCGATAAAAGACACGTAATTAATTTGTTGAGTTACTAAAATCGGGGTTAAATGTAAGAGATGTTTTTAAGGCGTCATAGCAGCTATGGGGTTAAGAAGAATTTTTGAAAACTCTACTTCTGATCCTTCTGCTTGAATGGCTATTTTACCACTGGTAGTCGTTGCATTGTACCCGTAATTCACTAAGTCATTATTTACCCAAACTTTGATTTGGTTTTTAAAACACTCAATTTTCATGGTATTCCACTGCCCAACTTCATACTCAGAATTATCGGTTAGGTTTTGGATTCTGCGGTTGGCACCTTCGATAATTCCCCAAGTGTCTTTTGGTCCGCGACGATTTTCCATATCATCACAAGTTATATCTTCAGCAATAACCCAAAAATCTCCTGCATTTTGGTGTTCCATTTGCACTTCAATAGATTTTGGAAACATTTTATATAAGGCTCTTGGTGAAGATGCATGCACCAAAACACCACAATTTCCAAACTGTTTGGTAAAGCGGTATACAACCTCTAAACGGTAATTTTTATAGGATTTATTGGTAATTAAATGACCTCTGGGTTCTCCTAAACTAAAAAGATGCCCATTTTTAACAGTGAAAGGACTCGTTTTTGAAGCCATACTATCCATAAGCGGAACATCTTCATGCCAACCTTCTAAATTGTTGCCATTAAAAAGTTTTATGGTTGAATCTGTTTTACAAGAAATAACAGTTAAAACAATAAAAAAGATAAAAAGAGATTTCATGCTAATTAATAATGGTTAATGGTTTTTTATTACTGTCAATGTGTTTAATTGTAAACTGATACGTTTTTAAGTTGGCCTTTAATTGCGCCACGTAACCCTCTTGATTCCATTTCCAATCTATGGTTTCGCCATCTGTTTTATTAATGGTTAGTTGCCCTTGAAAAGCTGGAAAGGTATTGCGTAACCGCATTATTTCCAATTGCTTTAAGACCACCATTTTAGTTAATCCTTCGTCTATATCAGCTTGTGACAAGGTTGTTCTATTAATTTCTTTATGTCCACCACTTCCGCCACTATCAGCGGCCTCATAATTATTTTTTCCAGCAAACAGATCCAGATACCACACTTGCGGAATACCAGGCATAAACATTTGTATGGCTCTGGCCAATACTAACTTTTGTTCGTTTTCGCCCAAGGCACTGAAAAAAGTAGCATTAATTTGATAATAGGATATTTTATTTCCGGCTGGATCGTATAGGTTTTTAACGCGACCACCACGATTCATGATGGTATTCATAATGTTTTCAATCTCATCATCCGTCAGTAAGCCTTCATGATAGGTTCCATCAAGGTTTTTACCTTTTAAATCCAATACAGGAATGCCATCATGACAGCCTAACATATTAACGGTTTTGTAGCCTTTGTTGATGATTTCATTGACCCAAGATTCCAAGGCTATTTTTGAGCCCGTTTCTAAGGTATGAATCATTAATCCCGGTAAAAAGAAATCGTATATTGGATAGCCTTGATTAGCGACTTCATCATGCAAGCCCATACCGTATTCTGCATGAATTTCAGGTAATATAACCAAGTTATTTTTATCGGCAATTTGTTTAATCCGTTCTAAATATTCCCAAGTTCCGGGTTTATTAAAAAAATTGGCCTGCCCTATTTCTTTATGCAAATATGCAAAGGCATCGAGTCTTAATATTTTGCAACCAAAATTACTTAGTTTTTTTAAAGTTTCTTCATAAAACCGCCATACTAAAGGAGAATTGGCATTGACATCCATTTGGCCTAAATAAAATTTTTTGCGATCTAAAAGGTCTATGATTTGTGGTTTAAATGAATTATTTTTTCCTAAATCTAATGTTTTGATGTCTGTTTTTTGTTCAATAGCTTGATTGACTTTCTCGCAAATTTTTTCAACATTTTCTGAGGATAGCCCATTGATAGCGTTTAAATCGTTCGGATTTATTTTCTGGTATTGGATGTCTTGATAAAAGGTATTCCAATAAGGTCTTTCAGAGCCGTCAGGAAAACGTACTTTTAAAATAGGCAATCCTGATTTCCTCATAAATAGTTTATTTAAAAAAGCCTCGCTAGGAATGATTACACCATCATCTCCCATAACGCCATTACCTTCCCAAAAGGCATTCCAATCAATAAAAAAGGCTTTATAAACAGAATTGTCACCATGTTTTAGCAAGTCTTTAAACTGGGGTGATGCCACGGATAAATGATTGAGCACAATATCAAACTTGAGCATGATGTTAAGCGCTTCCAAATCTTGCAAGTTCTTCTCTGAAACTAAATCTTTATTAAGGTTGTAATCTATAATTGAAAACCCTCGGTCTAAATCGCTGTTAAAAAATGTTGGAAGCACATAAAATAAAGAAAAAACGTCTTTAAATTCTGGCTTTTTAAGCATTTCAATCATGTCATGCATAGTTTTGCCTATGCTATCTGGATAAGCATTGAGCATCACACCATTTTTTATGTTTTGAGTTGTTTTGGTTAAAGGGTCTATTTGTAATGACATTTGTTGGAATAAAAGATGCAATAATTAAAGAATCTAATTGCTAAAATAATAATCTTTTGGTTCAAATTTTATTTTTATTGAAGTTCAAGCTGAAACTTCAGTGTTTATTAATTTGATTACTCTATTTTTTTATACTGCTATTTATTTTTTATATCAATTCATCAATAAAATTGATAGTATTTATTTTAATAATAATAGTAATACTATTTAATTTGCGATAAATATTTTTATTATGAAAAATTTATTAGCCACTTTAAAAATTACTGTTCCAGAAAAAATATTTTTAAAAGATCCTGAAACTTCAGATTTAGGTAAAAAAATTATAGAACACAGCATTATACTGATAGACCAAATTGGTTTTGATAATTTCACGTTTAAAAAACTTGGAACCATTATTGGCTCCAATGAGAGTTCTATATATCGATATTTTGAAAGTAAGCATAAACTTCTGTTATACTTAACATCTTGGTATTGGGCTTGGATTGAATATCAAATGGTGTTTGAGACCTATAGCATAGCTCACAATCAAGAAAAATTGTTAAAAGCTATAGATATTGTTACCAGAACGGTCAAAGAGGATTCTAATTACTCACATATTAATGAAGTACTATTAAACCGAATTATCATTAATGAAAATTCAAAATCGTTCTTAACTAAAGAAGTGGATCAAGAAAATAAAGACGGTTATTTTATGGTTTACAAACGCTTGGTTTATAGACTAAAAGATATGATTTTGGAAGTAACTTCAGATTATAAATATGCATCAAGTCTTGCCAGTAATATTATTGAAGGTAGTCTGTATCAACATTTTTTAAAAGACCATTTTACGTCTATTACCGACTGCAAACAGACTGATGATATTACAACATTCTTTTCTCAATTAACAATTAATCTTTTAAAATAATGTCATCAGTGCCACAAATTACGCCTTGGAAGCGTTTACTGGGTTTATTAGAATTGGAACGAAAAGATATAGCGCAAATATTCTACTATGCCATATTTTCTGGTGTGGTATCATTATCGCTTCCTCTTGGTATTCAAGCCATCATTAATTTAATTCAAGGGGCACAAATATCAACGTCTTGGATTGTTTTAATCATGCTAGTTATCATAGGCGTTATATTTTCAGGAGCGTTACAATTGATGCAATTAAGAATTATTGAGACCATTCAACAGCGCATCTTTACCAGAGCTTCTTTTGAATTTAGTTACCGCTTTCCTAAAATTAAAATGAATGAATTACGTCAATATTATCCACCTGAACTCGCCAATCGATTTTTTGATACCTTAACCATTCAAAAAGGAATTTCAAAGATATTAATTGATGTACCGACTGCCGTCTTGCAAATTCTCTTTGCATTAATTCTGCTATCCTTTTATCATCCTTTTTTTATTATTTTCGGTATTATGTTATTGCTTTTAGTTTTTGTGGTATTTAAATATACCGCAAAAAAAGGTCTTGAAACGAGTTTAGAAGAATCAAAATACAAATATAAAGTTGCGCACTGGATTCAAGAAGTAGCTAGATCCATGACCAGCTTTAAACTATCAGGAAGTACCAATTTAGCCATCACTAAAAACGATGAACTGGTTAGTCATTATCTGGCGGCAAGAGAAAATCATTTTAAGATTTTAATGCTTCAATTTATTAAAATGATTGGTTTTAAGGTGGTTGTAACCGCTAGTTTGCTAATCATTGGAGGAACCCTGGTATTGAATCAAAGAATGAATATTGGCCAATTTGTGGCTGCGGAAATCATAATTTTACTGGTCATAGCATCGGTTGAAAAATTGATCATTGGTTTAGAATCTTTTTATGACGTACTGACTTCCTTAGAAAAATTAGGACAGGTAGTTGACAAAGAACTTGAGGATCAAGATGGTGAAACCCCGGCATACCGAAATGGAATGACCTTAGAATTCGATAAGGTATCCTATCAGGTTTCAAACAGAGAAAAAATCATCTTAAAAGATATTTCATTCAAACTTTTGCCTAAAAGTCGGGTTCTCATCAATGGCGAAAGTGGTTCAGGAAAATCTACATTGCTACAACTTATTTCTGGTATTATAGAACCTTCATCTGGAAACATTTACGTTGATAATTTATCGTTAAGTAGTTTACATTTAAATCATTACAGATCTCAATTAGGATTATCATTGCCTGAAGAAAGTCCGTTTGAAGGCAGCATTTTGGAAAATTTAACCTTCGGGAATCCTATAATTTCTAACGATTTAATTTTTTCTGTGTTAAATACTGTTGGACTTACACAGTTTATCAAAGAACAACCCAAAGGTCTTCAAACCATCATCCATCCAGAAGGAAAGCAAATGTCTTATACCATTGCTAAAAAAATAGTGCTGGCAAGAGCTATTTTAAAACAGCCTAAAGTCTTAATTCTTGAAGATGCACTGGATCAATTTAATGTAGAAGAAACGAATACCATCATCGATTTTATAACAGACAAAAACAATCCTTGGACGTTAATTGTTGTTAGTGGTAATAAACGATGGAGACAGAAGTGTACGCAAGAAATTACCTTGGAAAACGGAGAAATAAAAACCTTAAAACTATAAGTTATGCTTAATATATCTCATAACCAATTAAATAAAAAAGTTGAGCTGACTTCCTTTAAATCAGGTAAAGTAATTTTTAATAAACACTACTATAAACAGCTTAATAAATTCTTGTTAGCCTTTACGCTCATCATTTTGATTATACTCTTTTTACCCTGGACTCAGAATATAACTGGTCAAGGTCTAGTCACCACTTTAAAACCTGGCCAAAGACCACAAACCATTCAATCACAAATTCCAGGACGTGTAGAACAATGGTTTGTACAAGAAGGTGATTATGTTAAAAAAGGTGATACCATTATAAGAATCTCAGAAATAAAAAGTGAGTATTTTGATGACCAACTTGTAGAACGCACCAATGATCAGAGAATGGCTAAAGCGTCCTCTGTGGTTGCCTACGAAAGTAAAGTAGATGCTTTAAACAGACAAATTGCAGCGGTAAAAACAGAACAACAACTAAAACTTCAACAGGCTAAAAACAAATTACTGCAATCTCATTTAAAAGTAAAAAGTGATAGCATAGATTTTGAAGCTGCCAAAACCAATTTAGAAATTGCCCGAAGTCAATTTAATCGTATTGAGCAACTTCAGGCTGAAGGGTTAAAAGCCGTAAAAGATGTTGAAGAAAAGCGATTAAAACTTCAAGAAACCCAGGCCAAGCTTATTTCACAAGAAAACAAACTTCTTGCTAGTATTAATGACATTATAAATGCCGAGGTTGAAATTTCAAGAATAACCGCTTCTTATGCAGATAAAATATCGAAAACACAAAGTGATATGTTTACCGCACAATCAAACCAATTTGATGCAGAAGCTCAGGTAAGTAAGCTAGAAAATAATTATGAAAATTATAAAATTAGAAACAGCTTACTATATGTTACTGCGCCTCAAAGCGGCTATATAAACAAAGTGTTGGTTGGTGGTATAGGAGAAGCCTTTAAAGAAGGTGATAAACTGATTAGCATCATGCCAGAACACTATGATTTGGCTATTGATACCTATGTAAAACCTATAGATTTACCGCTATTGCATTTAAAAGAAAAAGTTCGTGTACAGTTTGATGGTTGGCCAGCCATTGTTTTTAGTGGTTGGCCCAATGTGTCTTATGGAACTTATGGCGCTAAGATAGTAGCCATAGAAAATTTTATTAGCGATAATGGCATGTATCGCATTTTACTAGCACCAGACCCAGAAGACTATCCATGGCCCAAGGCCATTCGTGTAGGATCAGGAGCAAAAACAATGGCTTTATTGGAAGACGTTCCTATTTGGTTCGAGCTATGGCGACAAATAAACAGCTTCCCTCCTAACTATTACCAGCCAAATAAAACAGCATTGAAAAAAGATAAAAAATAGTATGAAAACAAGCCTATTTAAATTTTTGTTTTTATTAAATGTTATAAGTTTTGCACAAGAAAAGCCTGCAGAAGTTATGTCATTGTCTGAATATTTGGGTTATGTTAAAGCATTCCATCCCATTGTTAAACAGGCCAATTTAATCATTCATGAAAGTGAAGCAAAACTTTTAAAAGAGCGTGGTGCTTTTGATCCCAAAATAGAAATAGACCGTGTTCAAAAAACCTTTAAAAATACGGAGTATTATGATAAGCTAAATGCCACGTTTAAAATACCAACTTGGTACGGTATAGAGTTTAAAGGAAACTTTGAGGAAAATGATGGTTTTTATTTAAATCCGGAGTCCAATGTTCCAGATGAAGGTCTTTACAGTGTTGGTGTCTCCGTATCTATTGCTCAAAATCTACTCATCAATAAAAGAATGGCCATGCTTAAACAAGCCAAATTTTATGTGCAACAAGCCAAAGCAGATAGAACACTCATGATAAATGATATATTATTTGAGGCCACTTCAACCTATTTTAATTGGTTAAAAACCTATAAGGAAAGACTGGTTTTTGAAGATTTTTTAGAAAATGCAGACATGCGTTTTAAAGGCATAAAAAAAAGTTATGAATTGGGTGAATTTCCAGCCATAGATACTTTAGAAGCCAGAATTACCTTAAACACCAGAAAACTAGAATTGGAAAAAGCCAGAATAAAATATATTAAATCTTCATTAGAATTATCAAACTTTTTATGGATAAATGATAATACACCCATTGAAATTAGAGAACGTATTATTCCAGATACTAATACCATGAATCATTTTGATTCCTATTACCAAACCATGGCCGAAAATTTTGAAACGAATAACTTTGAAAACCATCCAAAACTTCAGTCTTTGGATTATAAATACAAAAGTCTGGAAATAGATAAACGTTTAAAATTAAATCTATTGTTACCTAAAATTGATTTGCACTATAATTTTTTATCTGAAACGCCTGAAATAGCCAGATCATTCAGTACCTCTGCTTATAAAAATGGTTTTAGTATTAGTGTTCCGCTATTTTTAAGAAAAGAACGTGGCGATTTGAATTTGGCAAAAATCAAACTTCAAAATACAGCGTTTGAAATACAATCCACAAGAGTAACGCTTAAGAATAAAGTAGAAGGAATCACCCAAGAATTACAATCTTATAAATCTCAAACAGCCTATACTGATGCCATTGTAAATGATTATGAAACTTTACTTAATGCAGAAGATCGAAAATTCTTTTTAGGTGAAAGTTCTTTGTTTTTAGTCAATTCAAGAGAGTCAAAATTAATGGATGCCAAACTGAAAGCCATTTCCATTGAAAACCAGGTATTGCTTACCAAAGCCAGTTTGTTAAACACACTTTCTGCGCAAAATATTCAATAAAAAAGGGTTAGATTTTCTCAATCCAACCCCTTTAATACAAAGTGCTATAAATTAATTTCTAGATAGTTCTTTTATTTCAACTTGTGGACTCATCAATAGTTGCGTAGTTTCAATTATTCTTGCATCCAAAGAGATTTCCTTATTTAATTTTATGGCTTTTGAATGACTTGCCACCATGAAATCATACCTTCCTGCATCCAAGGTCCATGCATGTGAAACTGTATTATAATAACCTAAATCTTTGACGTTGGTTTTTATAACTATGGTCTGAGACTCACCAACCTTTAAAAGTTCGGTTTTTGCAAAGCCTTTAAGTTCTTTTTCTGGTTTTTCAACCAAACCCAAAGCACTTTTAACATATAATTGGATCACTTCTTTTCCATCTGTATTTCCTGTATTTTTTACTGAACAAGAAACGGTAATGTCATCACCATCTTGCAAGATATTTAAATCAGAATAATCAAAGGTTGTATAGGATAATCCGAATCCAAATGGGTAAGAACTTTCTACATTAAAGGCATCAAAAAAGCGGTAACCAATATAAATTCCTTCTTCATAAATCTCTTGGGAAGGAACACCCATAAGTGGACTGTTGGGTTTAGGAGCCTTTGGATCGATAACATTTCCAGGGAAATTTTTTGTTGAAGGAATGTCTGTCAAAGTCACAGGAAATGTTACAGGTAATTTACCCGATGGATTTATGTTACCAAATAGAATGTCTGCGATGGCATTTCCAGCTTCTTGACCTGGTTGCCATGCCAATAAAATAGCATCTGCAAAATGTTTCCAACTTTGGGTTTCTATAACACCACCAATATTTAAAACAATGATGAATTTTTTGTTTTTTGCATGAAAAGCGTCACTTAAATTCTTGATTAAAAGAACCTCGTCTTGTGTTAAGTTAAAGTCGCCTTCAAGAACTCTGTCTTGAAATTCACCAGAAGTTCTTCCTAAGGTAAAGATGGCCACATCATTATTGGATGCTAAGGCACTTAATTCTTCTTCAGTCCATTTTTTTTCTGGCACCAAAATATCTTTCTCAAAAAACATCTTTTTTGGTGGAATTTTGGCTTTCTCCTCTTTTATATAAACCTCATAATCAGAAGTTAAAGAATTATCAAATTTAAAATCTGCCCCTTTAAGTCCTTCAAAAACAGAAGTCATATATGCCTTATTAACGTCTCCGCTTCCAGTTCCACCAGCAATAGTTTCATAAGATGTAACACCAAACAAGGCTACTTTAGTATCCTTATTTATAGGTAAGGCCTTATTGTTTTGTAGCAAAACCATGCCTTCTGCAGCAGCATTTCTGGCTATGATTTTATTGGCTTCTAAATCGGGTTTATTCGTTGGAACATACTTATTGAAAGAAAAAGTCTTAAAATATTGTTTTAAAATTTTTCCAATATTTCTATCTAAAATAGTTTCATCTAATTTCCCTGATTTAACAGCTTCCAATATAGCGTTATATTGTAAATTGGTTCCTGGCATTAACAAGTCATTGCCAGCTATCATTTGAGCTACAGCATCGCGTCCGGCAAACCAATCGGTCATTACAAACCCTTCATAACCCCATTCATCACGCAATAACTTGGTTAAAAGATCTTCGTTTTCTGAAGCATAAATGCCATTAATTTTATTGTATGATGACATGATTGCCCAAGGATTACTTTCATCGATGGCAATTTTAAATCCTTTTAAATATATCTCTCTTAGAGCTCTTTCACTAACAATAGTATTCAATGCGGTACGGTTGGTTTCAGAGTTGTTAGCCACAAAATGTTTAATAGTGGCACCAATACCTTCCGATTGTACACCATTTACAAAGGCTGCAGTAATTTTGCCTCCCAAAACAGGGTCTTCAGAATAATATTCAAAATTTCTTCCACCTAATGGATTTCTGTGAATATTT
>PFKE01000088.1 GCA_002784145.1 Flavobacteriaceae bacterium CG_4_10_14_3_um_filter_33_47
AAAGTGTTTTGAAAAACCATCCGTTTTTCAAACTTTTCCTCTTTTGACCCCGAGGCAGAGCCTCGAGGAATTCTTTAGATTAAAGCCAAAATTAAACGTTTGGCTTTTTTGTATTTGCTATTTTTATTCTAAAAGCGTAACATTACACTTCAAAAGTAAAAATAAATCATTCCATATGAATAGCAAAGATATCAAAGCAGGTGAGCCTAAAGATGACCCAATTATTGAAAACAGTGAATTAAATATCTGGGAAGCCTTAATTCCTGTATTTGCATTGGTAGGCATGCTGGCTTATAATGTGTACACTTTTGGTGAAGATGCTCTTGGTGGTTCAAATCAATTTGTGCTTTTATTGGGTGCCGCTGTAGCGGCTATTGTTGGTGTGTTTAATAAGGTTAAAATCAGTCAAATGATTGAGGAAATTGCAGAAAACATAAAATCTACAGCAAGCTCTATTCTTATTTTGTTAATGGTTGGTGCTTTAGCCGGAACTTGGTTAATAAGTGGAATCATTCCAACCATGATTTATTACGGGCTACAAGTTTTAAATCCTACTATATTTCTTGCAGCCTGCGTTATTATTTGTGCAGTAATTTCAGTTGCCACAGGAAGTAGCTGGACAACCTCCGCAACCGTTGGTATTGCTTTAATTGGTATTGCTGATGCCTTAAATGTACCTCTTGGAATCACCGCAGGAGCGATTCTTTCAGGAGCATATTTTGGCGATAAAATTTCTCCTATGAGTGATACTACTAATTTGGCGCCTGCCATGGCCGGAACCGATTTGTTTACACACATAAGATATATGCTTATAACCACAGTGCCAACCATAACCATTACATTAATAATATTTGTTATTATTGGTTTAAATCTTGAGCCAAGTGGTTCTGCAGATACTCATGATATATTGCAATCTATTAACTCTGCTATCCATGTGAGCCCTTGGTTATTTTTTGTGCCTATTATTGTTATCGTACTAATTATTAAAAAAACGGCTCCATTAATTGCCCTTTTATTTGGAACTATTCTTGGAGGCATTGCAGCATTAATATTTCAACCAGACATTGTAGTTTCTATTGGAGGCGGAACCTCATTAGATTTTTCAACAGGTTATAAAGGTATTATGAATGCTATCACAACAGACACCTTTATTCCAACTGATAACGAAGCCTTAAAAGGATTATTCAAAGCGGGAGGCATGGCTAAGATGATGGGAACTATTTGGCTTATTCTTTGCGCTATGACCTTTGGAGGTGTAATGGATGCTATTGGAGCATTAGCCACCATTAGTAAAGCTTTATTGAAATTGTTTCATACAACCTTTGGTTTATTTGCTAGCACGGTTGCCAGTTGTTTAGCTTTAAATATTACGGCAAGTGATCAATATTTAGCCATCGTAGTGCCAGGAAAAATGTATGCACAAGCCTTTAAAGATAAAGGATTAGCACCCGAAAATCTTTCCAGAACTTTAGAAGATAGTGGCACAGTAACATCGGTTTTAGTACCTTGGAATACCTGTGGAGCTTACCAAAGTGGTGTTTTAGGCGTTGACACCTTACATTATGCTGGATATGCTATTTTTAATTGGTTAAGTCCGTTTACAACCTTATTATTTGCTGCTCTTAAAATAAAAATTAAACTATTAGCAAAAAGTAAATCTTAAAATCAAAAAAGCTATTTATTGTTTAGTTGATATTTTTTAAGGTAACTTTTTAACTTTTTAATAAAAAGTATCCCCCAATTTTTTACCTATTTCATTAAGCTATTCAAGTATAAGTTTTTATAATCATTCCATACTTGTTTTTAACCTTAAGTAAGCCTAAGTTTGCACCAAATTAATATAAACATTAAACATTTTTAATATGGCATTTGTAGGGAAAAAATTTCCAAGTTTAAGCGTTAACGCAATGAATGATTTAGGCGATACTTATAAAGTAAACGTTTTTGAAGAAGCTGTTAACAATCATAAAAAAGTACTTTTATTCTGGTATCCAAAAGATTTTACTTTTGTTTGTCCAACCGAGTTACATGCGTTTCAAGCGGCTTTAAGTGAGTTTGAAAAACGTAATACTATGGTTATTGGAGCATCATGTGATACTGCAGAAGTTCATTTTGCATGGTTAAATACTTCGAAAGATAATGGTGGTATCGAAGGGGTAACGTATCCTATTTTAGCAGATTCAAACAGAAATTTAGCTTCAACCTTAGGCATTCTAGACATTTCTAATGAACAATACAACGAAGAAACCGGGATAGTAACGGTAGAAGGTGACAATGTAACCTATAGAGCAACCTACATTATAGACGAAGATGGTATTGTGCAACATGAAGGTATAAACAATATGCCAATTGGTAGAAACGTACAAGAATTTTTAAGAATCATAGACGCTTTAACGCACGTACAGGAAAAAGGTGAAGTGTGTCCAGCCAACTGGGAAGAAGGAAAAGAAGCTATGAAAGCAGACAGAAATTCTACTGCAGAATATTTATCAGCTCAATTAAACTAATATAACCTATGTTTCAAGAATTAGAACAAGACAATTTACAGGATGTTATTGCAAAAAATGATATGGTTGTTGTACAATTTTCTGCCACTTGGTGCGGTAATTGCAGAATCATGAAGCCAAAAGTAAAAAAACTAGCTTCAGAAAATGACACGATTATGTTTGTTGTTGCCGATGCTGAAAAATTTCCAGAATCTAGAAAATTAGCAACGGTTGATAATTTGCCAACGTTTGCAACCTTTAAACACGGAACCTTTATAAACCAAGTTCAAACAAATAAATTTGAAGTATTAAAAGACTTAGTAAATGAAGTTACCAATAATTAAACATTTAACGCAGTTTATTGAAGAAAACGACGAAGATTTTCTTGAAGAAACCATAGAAACCCTAGAAGGTTTAACCGAAGTTTCCTCATTAAAAGACGAAGAGTTAGATGTTATTGGAGAATTAATCTCTAATATGTATGGAGCCATAGAAGTAAACAAAATGATTAAGCAAGGAACTCCAAAAAAAGAAGCACTAAATCAATTTATGAGCCGAGTTTTAGGAGCTATTGATAAATAGACAAATAACTATTGCATTAAAAAGAAGCCGTCTCAAAAATTAAAACACGAGGCGGTTTTTTTATTGCCTTTTATTTACGTCAAGCGTTTACACTTTTAAAAGCGAGGGCAAACTTAGAGGTTTGTTTAAAAAACCCATAATTCTTACGTCTAAAATATTATTTGCCTTAAAAAGCTTGCTTCCTTTAACTGGTATTGTTGTTTTGGAAAAAAAATCTGTAGCTAAAAATGCTGGATTTATATTATTATGCAAGATTTGAAGATTTTGATGTGTTATATTACAACTGTACATTTAACCTCTAAGGCTTTAAGTCGCTTTATCCACGAAGTATCTACGGAGTATCTAAAGGGGAACTAGGACTCTGACTCGTCCTTGACCCATCGCAAAAAAGAAATCCTTGCACTGTAAAAAATCCAACTAAAAAAACTAAATACAAACAAGTTAAAAAGAATTTTCAAAAAACACAGGCATACATTCATTTAACATTTGAAGATAGAATTTTATTTTTACAAGAGTTAGCTGATTTTATTGGTAGCTGGAGTTTTGCTAGGATCTTTTTTGAAGCTATTTATAAAATCCACTTTGACCCTAAAAGAACAAAGCAAACTGTAGATGAACAAGCTTTAGAGCAAATTGTTTCAAGATTTGATATTTTTGCAGTTTGCATTGGCTTTTGTGCTTTTGGCATAAAAGTGAAGTGTGATTTTTGTTTTCATTGTGGTGACCAATTAATTATTACTCAATTTAAATTCCTAATTGAAATCAAACAAGATGTTTACTGACTGAACAAGCTATTGAACCTGTCGTTGAACCCAATATTTGTAGGTGTTGAGGTAATTTAGCGAGACCCTAATTTTTAAATTTTCTAGGGTCTCGATTTTATCTCGATTAGAATAAGATTTAATGAATAATTTGGTCTATCTGGAAAAGCAAAAACCCTGTTAATCATAAGATTTACAAGGTTTTGCTACCATTTAGGATTTTTTCAGCGGAGAAAGAGGAACTATCCATAAACTTAATTGTACTGATTTCATTGGGTTTTTGATAAGTTAATAATTAAATACGCACCGAATTACGCACCTCATGTTATTTATTAATCTAATTGTATTCAAAACACGCTAAATTATCCCAAAAAGCATAAAGTATTTTTCTCTAAATCAATCTCGATAGTTTACTTTTAATAAAATATATCAACTTTCAGTTTAGCTTTTAGCATTTTTTTAAACTTCTTTTTGAGAAATATTAATCCTTACTTGTGTTTAAATTCAAGACCCAAATGCCTAAATAATCTCCTTACCTTCATTCTCCAACTTGTCCTAGCCTCAATCCATGATTTTCCACCTTCAGGAATTAGAATATTATCGTTAGAGTGCATGGGCTTAATTTTGCTTTGGTATACATTTCCATCAAATTTTAATAATAGGTAAGGATCTTGTGTTGGACAACCTTCATCATCCAAATCAAATATGCTTTGATGTTCCTTTTGGTTGAATTTCTCCTTTTTAGCTTTTAATCCTTCAAATAGGTCTGCCAATGAAATATGCTCAGTAATAAAATCTAAATCATAAATATCTTTATTTGCTGCCCTACTTGAACCAGTTATTAATTTAAACAGCCCAATATCTTTTGTAGTAACTAATCTTATTCCATCAATAGTTTCCGGGTCATCCATCATTTTCATATTTTGGATAACTTCAACTTTAATTATAGTGTCACAGGGTTTGGTCACCCAAAACCTTAAAAAGGTAAATTACTCACTTTCTTTGCCAGCTGGATAGTCAATACTTGATATGTTTTTTTCACCATAAAAATCAACGACTTCTTTTTGTATCTGCTCTAAATGTTTTATCCCAACAATTTCAGGGCAAAATAAATCAATATCTTGAGATTCTCTGTGACCAAATCGGATAGCCAAATTTGTACCACCTGCCAATGCAAATTGCGATAATCCAGAAAGTTGCTGTAATTCTTTGATTGTGGTTAGGAGTACTGGAGAAACTGTACTCATTTGCTAAAACTTATAGCGTAAAAAAGTAGGTTTATTATAACGAGCAGCAACCATTTTACATATTTGGTTACTTATACGTTCTTTAGTATTTTTAAGTACTGAATATATTTCATTAGCTGTATATACTTCCTCAACAGAAGCAATATCTTTTTTAAAAGTTTTCTCATTAGTAGCCAATAACATTCTTGGGATGATAACTTCTTTATCTTTTTTAACAGATAATTTGTTAACATCCATATCCCAAAACACTTTTTTTGGAACTATATTAGCTATATTTACTTTGGTTTTCAAAACTTCTTTATCTTCTTTTATACTATTAAGTACATTACAAATATATAAAATAGTATTTAATTGACTATGTGTAAAAACATTTCTTTAACTATTAAGAGCAATATCTATACCAATACCAGTAGTTTCTGAACTCTTATCAATATCATTCTCATTATCTTTTTAATTAAAAGAGTTATTATATATTTGGAAGTAATCTTTATGTTCAATAATTTATTTTATCAAAAAAATAATTAAGACTAAAAAAATATTTAATTAAATTTTGATTGTCATTATTATTGTTCAAGAAATTATTAAAATAATCTATATCAAGATTATTTGGAATATATTCTTTTGAAAATCTATTCTTAATAACATCAAAAATCAATTCTTGAATTGTTCCATTTGAATCAAAATATTTTTTAAAAAGTTCTTTGTTAGACAACTTATCATAATTAATTAAGTATTCACAAGATTCTTCTAATAATAAATTATGTTCATTCTTCTTAATTTCATATCCCGAAATTATAGCCTTTCTTAAAGTGAATTTATTTTCTATAAATGGAGGTAAATTAATATTAAAAAATAAAGAGTCAAAAATCAGATATAATTCATTCAAATTTTTTTTGAAATCTATTTTCAAATTTTGAAGTTCTCTTTTTAAGATTAAAATTAAATCATTTAGTAAAACAATTCCTTTTATCTCGTTATAAGGATTTGAATATTTTGTCTTCCATAATTTAGCGTAATGGAATAATACTAGCTTAATTTCAGATTCTGTATTATTTTCAATTAATTTTAATCCTATCCATTCAGTTAGTATTTTACTATTGGATTTCGATTAACACTTTCTTCTAGCCAATCGTTGTTGGTTAAATTCAATTGTTCTGATAAAATAATTTGAGTTAGATTTCCATTATTTTTTAATGAATCTAAAATCAAAAATTTATCTTGAAAATCAATAGGCTTGTTTTTAATTAATTGTTCACTAATACGCCTTTAAATTTATTATATAATGTGTTTTTATCTTGATTGGTGAAAAATTTTGTTGACATTTAGTAGTCTTAAGTTTTGGTTATTAGTAAATTAATCTAATATTTATTTTAAAGTCGCTATTTTAATATTACAGACCGTTTTAGGCATCTATGCTATTAATATCAAAAAAAACATTACAATTAAATTTGGTTTGTTTTGAACCATTTTAATTGTAATTAGGGAAACTTAAAGATATGAAAATCGCTTAAAATAATGTAGAAAAACTTACAAAGAAATGCTGAAACATAATAATTCTAAAAAGGCATCATACCGTCTAACCAGTCTGATTGTTCAGAACATCTATAAATATCGGTTATTTCACCTTCTGTGAATTCTACAAATATGGCATATTTATGACCAGAAGTATTGCCAGTGAATACAAAAACAGGTTGAGGATCATTGCACAAACAGCCTGTACAAATATTTGTTGAAAGATTAAGATATGTATCTCCTTTTTTACGAAATTCTTTAAAGATTTGCATTTGTTTATAGATAAACGCTGTTTTTTTCATGTCCTGGTAATAGGCTTCTTCATCTAACAAATCGTTTAACTTATGGTAATCCATATTTTGGAAGGCATCAAGGACTTGTATAAGGAATGATTTTACCACTTCTTTTGTTGCGATTTTTTGAACTAGTTCTTGTACTTCCATTGGATTTTAATTTTTTTTCTAAATTAATTATTTTCATTCATATAATTAGTACAATATAATTCTATTTACAAAAACAGCTTTACGGTTTTACGTAACGCTTTAACATTTCATTATCTTACACTTTTTGTATCTTCGTTATTGAAGCCTTACTATGTTTAGCAGGAAGATAATAGCAGCCCTAAGGTGACACATAACAGACAACAGCAAAATATTGAAATACCTTTTCATAATTACATTCCCATTATATGATTAAAAAAAATATAACAGCACTATTAGGAAAGGCTATTAGAGAAGGTAAATATCTTAATATCACTTACAAAAATAAAATTGGAGAAATTACTCCTTTTTGGATTTGTATTTTGGATATTAATGCAAACGATGAACTTTATGTCAATATGTTTAATGTTACTAAAGATGAACCTGTTTTAGACGTAAAAATTTTCATATCAAGCATACAGACAGCTGAAATCTTAAAATTTTCACATTATGATGTAACTGACGAACTAATAAAAAAGATTGAAGAAGATGAGAGTTTGCAGAAATATAACTTTGATAGATATGACAACAATATTTTAAATTATTATTTAGAATGTTATAAAGCAAATAATAACCCATTTTTACACAAGATGCATTTAATTCCAAATTTGGATTTAAATACATTCATTAATAACAATACAGCACCATTAACAAAGCAGCAGCAGTACCACATTATAAGAGACATTTATAACAATGATTATAATACATTCTATGATTACGAGCTTGCTTTATGTGAATTTTCAATTGACTTAGAATCAAGAGGTAAATTTGTTGTTGCGTTTAGAAAATTAACTTATGACCCTATTGGGAAAACACTTGAAATAGGAAATAAAACACAATTCAATTCAAATTTTTACATTAAAGGCATAAAATATTCGCTGTCTTATTATACCGATTTAAGTCCTGTAGATTTTGAAACGTTATACCTTAAAGACAAAATTGGTACTATCGCTTTATTAAAAGACTATTTTAAATCGGGAGAATTACCTAACACAAGACCAGAAATTGTAGTGTTGGGCTATGCCCAAATTGATATTTCTGGTATTTACGAAGAGATCAATGTAGAACACTCGAAGAAAGAACTGCAAATTCCATTAAAAGCATTCTTTCAAAACCTAACCTTACTGGATAGGAAAAATAGAACAGAACCGTATATTGTTCTTTATGATAATAATGTCAATATAGACCAGCTCCGAACTGTTTATAATTCGTTAAAATACCCCATTACTTATGTACAAGGGCCTCCGGGTACAGGAAAAACGCAAACCATCTTAAATATTGTAGCTAATTGTTTGACGAACGAAAAAACCTTATTGATTTCTTCCAATAATAACATTCCCATTGATGGCATCAAAGACAAATTGTATTTAGGAACCTTTAAAAATAAAGAGATTCTATTTCCAATGATTAGACTTGGAAATAATACCTGTGTAGCGGAAGCCTTAAAAAAGATAAAAGTGCTTTATGAGTTTGAAACAAAAGATGTTCCGAAAAAAGAACTCTTACTTAATTTAAAAGAGGAGTCAAAGGAACGCAATAAAATACTACTTGAAAGATTAAAAAATTATGAAGACCGAATTGATTTAGAGCAAAATTTGGGGTTTATTAATGGTTTGCTATCAAAAGGTAGTTATTGGGCACTTGAAGAAGAAAAAGCAGCACTAGAAAAACGACTCCATCAAATTCCCAAAACCACAGACGATAATGTTAAAGGCATTTTTGAGGTTATAAAAGATAATTACCAGTTACTTCAATATTTTTACTTTGAGTCTTTAAGATATATAAAACGCCTAAAAACAAAGGCTTATAGTGAGCTAATTGCCATAGCCTATCTTGAAGATGAAAAAGAGCAAGTAAAAGAATTTAATAAATGGATTGCAGATGATGTGAATTTAAAAAAATTTACCAGAGTTTTTCCCATTATACTTACCACCAATATTTCAAGTAGAAAATTGGGAACGCATTTTAAATTTGATTTATTAACAATGGATGAAGCAGGGCAGTGTGATATTGCCACCAGTTTAATCCCTATTTCTAAATGCACAAATATGGTTTTAATTGGAGATACCAATCAACTAAAACCAATTGTAGTTTTTGAAGAAAGTAAGAATAACGAATTCTTAGATCAATTTAAGATTGATGCGCTTTATGACTACTACAACAACTCTATACTATCAGTATATAAAAATATAGATAATATTTCAAGAGATATTTTATTGAGCTACCATTATCGTTGTGGTGAAAAGATTATCAATTATTCTAATATGAGATTTTATGAGAATAGGTTAAATCTTTCGGCAATAAAAAACACAGGTACTTTAAAATTATTGGATGTAACTAATGTAAATCATAAAAATAAAAACTCTCAGATAGAAGAGGCAATAGGCATTGTAAACTACATAAAAGACAATAAATTATCGGATGTTTTTATTATTACACCTTTTAGAAATCAAGAAGAAGTTATAAATCATTATCTAAAAGAAGCTAAAGAAAATGGAAATATAAATTCTTCCGTAAGCTGTGGCACAATTCATAAAATTCAAGGGCAAGAAAATAAAACTATAATAATTTCTACGGCAATTTCAAGACAAACAAGTCCAAGAACTTACGATTGGATAAAAAATAATAGCCAATTGATAAATGTTGGGGTTACTAGAGCCAAAGAAAATTTAATTGTTGTAACCGATAGAAAGGCCATAGATATTTTGTCTAAAAAAGATGATGATTTGTATGCCTTGATTGATTATGTTGAAAAAAACGGAACCACTCAAATCTCACATAGTATCGCTAATAAACTCACAATTGGTTTTTCAAATAATTCTAAGTTTGAGGATGAGTTTTATAAAACCATGCTGCATTACTGTACCATAAATGGTGTGCGTTTCGAGCGGAATATAAAAATAGTTGATGTGTTTCCAGAAGAAAGGCATAATACTCTAGTAAATAAAAAAGAGTTTGATGCTGCTATTTTCCAAGGACTTGAGCCTAAAATTATTTTTGAAATAAATGGGATTGAGCATTATAAAAATAAACGCCGTATGGCATCGGATAAAATTAAAATGGAATTATTAAAAGGAAAACAAGTCCTATT
The DNA here is from genome assembly GCA_002784145.1 of Flavobacteriaceae bacterium CG_4_10_14_3_um_filter_33_47. Lineage (GTDB taxonomy): Bacteria > Bacteroidota > Bacteroidia > Flavobacteriales > Flavobacteriaceae > Yeosuana. The sequence goes on from PFKE01000088.1 coordinate 10,159, forward strand.
TCTATCTATTCCAAATCAGTATGTGAAACATTATGAGTTTATAATAGAATTAATTAAAAAGTTTAAAGGTGATATTTATCAAAAAACATTGTTTGACTATTAGCGGCAAAATGATAATAGGTAAATTTATGAAACAACAAATTATAAAAATAATTTTTTAAAATATGAGCTGGTATGACATACCTGAAATTGATCTTTTCTCGGATGGAGGAGCTGAACCTAACCCTGGAAAGGGTGGGTTTGGCGTGATATTACGATATAAGGGTAGACAAAAGGAATTTTCTGAGGGCTATGAGCTAACGACTAACAATAGAATGGAGTTAATGGCTGTGATTTTTGGTTTAGAAAAAATTAAGACTAAGGCAAAAGTTACCGTTTACTCGGATTCCAAATATGTTGTTGATGGCATTGAACAAGGATGGGCAGTTGGTTGGGAAAGAGATAATTGGATTAAGAAAAAAGGTAATTTGGTGTTCAATAAGGATTTATGGCAAAGATTATTGGATGTTATAGATAAACATGAAGTGACTTTTAACTGGGTAAAAGGACATGATGGCCATATTGAAAATGAACGTTGTGATTATTTAGCTAATAATGGGATCAATTCTGAACATAAAATTAAGGACGAAGGGTACTTAGAGTATCTAGAAAATATTGAGTACTACCAAGAACAGAAAATAGAAAAAGAAGGTGATGTGTGCAGAAAGTGTGATGTACCAGTAGTAATTAAACGCCCTAAAAAACGTAAAGTCAAACAAAACCAAAACTACTATTATGAGTATTATCTCTTTTGCCCAATTTGTAAAACAATGTATATGGTAGAAGATGCAAAACGAACCCTTGACCAACAAGGCAACACATTATTCGAATAAAAATACTTTCAGATAAAAATATATTCTGAGAAAAGATATATGTTAAATGGGAATTGGCCGAATCATCAAACAATTCTTTTAACTTATTATAATGCATATTTTGAAGGCTTCAAGGACTCGAATAAGGAATGATTTTACTTTTTTTGAACTAGTTCTTGTGCTTGTATGGGATTAATAATTTTAGTTTTTTATAGGTGTTTATAAATTAAATGCTTTTTCCATCAATTCTATTTCTCTATTAGGAACACCTATTTTAATAGCCATTTCTTTCCAAGAAGCAACTGCTGTAAAAACCTCATCTAAAATAGCATTCATTTGGTTTTCATCTAAACGGAAATATATGCCTACACTTTTTGCTAAATCATAATCTAACGCATTGTTATCCATATCTATATTTAAGGCTAAACCATCTTTATCTATAGACGGGTTGAGGTCGTAAGCTGGAGAGAGTTCCCAACCATTATTTGTAATTATAAACCCATGATTGCGTAAATGATCATCGGTATTGGAAATGGCAATATTAAAAACAATACGGCGCCAAAGTTGCTCGAGATTACTTTCTATATTACGACCATGGTTTTGGATGAACTCTGCCAATTCTAAATAACTTGCTTGATGATCTCTAATTTTGACCTCGTTATTACCAGTCATGGTCATAGCCGAAGCGAAATGAATTCTTTCGCCATTTTCTCTATCGAAGCGTTTTGTAAAAAATGTATTGTAATTTCCGGTAACCTTTTGGATTTTACATTCGGACATGTTTATACCTGCTTTTAATGCCAATTGATATGCTAGATATTCCCAAGCAGCTTTGTCTGTGGTATCATTTTTTGCAGGAAATTTTGCTATCCACAAATTTTTATCGTTATCTAAAATATTTGCTTTGGGTCTGGCACCACCCAAAGAGGAACCAGGTGCCATTAAAATAGCTAGCCATTGTCTTGCTTCATCATTTTCGGTATCATTTTCAAAGTTTTGAGCAGCATCTTGAAGTTCACGTATTGATGACCAAGGTGGTGTTGGAGACAGATTGTTATTATCTAAAAATGGACCATCTAAATCTGTTTTAAATCTTAATGCACCCATTCGGCTTTCATCATACACACCGAGTAAAAAGTCTATTTCATATAGTGTTTTTGCTGTTTCTCCAGTTACAGCTGCTTCTTGAGAGGCTCTTCTTTTCATTAATGTACGTCCCCAGGTATCCGGCATACTGTCTAAAAAGACACCAAAATTTTCTTTATTATTTGGATATTGTGGACCACCATAAAACTGAATATCTGGATCTAATAGCATTTGGTTTTTAGATTTGATCCAGTTTTTATCATACTCAAAACTAAAGGCCTTTTTTCCTTTAGCATTTAGTGCTGAAAGGATGCCTATTAATTCGGGTTCTTCCATTGGTTTCCAATGCGCGAAGACGTATATGTCTAATTTCCCAGTTGCCATTTTATAATAAATCTAAATCTTGTAATTTTCTTCCAAACTCATCATCCGCTGCTAGTTTTAAGAAATCATCTTGCAAGCCTAACACTCTCAATACATTGAAATAGGCACCTATAGCAACGCTTGGGTTGCCTTTTTCAATTTGATATAAAGTCATTCTTACGATATCAGCTCTTTCAGATACTTGAACTGCTGTTAATTTTCGTCGCTTTCTTGCTAATTTGATGTTTTCACCTAACTGTTCAAGAATTACCAAGTGCTTTGGAAATAGTATTTGCTTTTTCTTTCCCATAATGCAATAATGTATATATAATTATACAAATATAGCAATAATGTATAAAATAATATACGTTTTTATGTATTTTTTTAAATTCATTTGTCTTTAGAATTATTATTAAAGGCTATTAGATTGAAAGATTCTCTTAATCTGCTTCTAACTCGATTGCCATAATGATGTTCAAGTTCTGATGCAGATAAGTCATTATTTCTAAAATTGTTGTTTTTTTCTCTGGATTTTCATCAAAACAATGTTGTTTTAAATACAATGGTGTAATGTTCTCTTCTTGCAATTCCCTAGTTTTAATTAATTCGATATATTTTGATTCTATGCTCGATTTGAGAGTATTTAAATATTCTTTCAAAGAAATTTCATTGTCAATTCTTAAAGTATTCCTTAACTGATTCGTTTTTTCCCAACGGTCTCTATTCATATATTTTGAAGTGGAAAATGTGGTTTTTGTGGAACCAATATATATTTTGCCATATATAGCAGTTTCACCTGATTCATTTTTTTTGTCGCCTTTAACGTAGAATTTTACTTTTAATTTTTTCATTTCTTTTAGTATTAATTATTTGAGCAATAATACTTTTGAAAGTTTTCGAAGAGAATAAGAAGTTGGCAATTGTCAACTTTTGGTACCCTGATGATTGTCATAATTTCATAGGGTACCATAAAGGGTACCATTCAAATCAGATACAAAGTGTAAAATGAAAATATAAGTCATTAAACATTTTGTAACTATTTAAGCTAGATACCCAGTAAAATATAGGATTTGTAGATGAGAATGAATTTCTATGAATGTAAAAAGCCCTCTTATGAGGGCTTATCAGCGGAGAAAGAGGGATTCGAACCCCCGGAGGTGTGACCCTCAACAGTTTTCAAGACTGCCGCAATCGACCACTCTGCCATTTCTCCAATAGTGCCAAATCAAGTTTGTACTGATTGCGGGTGCAAATATAGAAACCTTTTTTGTATCTAAAAAACCTTTTTTCTTTTTTTTATTTTCTTCTTTTTAATTCATTTTTTGACTGTATTTTTGCACTATGGAACATTGGTATTACTATGTGCTTTTAGTCGTGGTGGGCATTATAGTTGGAATTATTAACACCATGAGTGGTGGTGGTTCATTGTTAACACTTCCTATTCTTATTTTTGTAGGATTGCCATCCAATGTTGCTAATGGCACTAACAGAATTGCAATTTTTGTTCAATCTATATTTAATATTGCTGGTTATCACAGTAAACATGCCATTGACAAATCACCTTTTCCATTTTATATCTCTATTTCTGCAACTATTGGAGCTATTATTGGTGCTAAATTGGCTATTGATATAAAAGGCGAATTATTCAATAAAATTTTAGCGGTCGTTATGGTTGCTATGGTATGTTTTATGATATTGAGGCCAAAACAAAATTTTAATGAAATAGCAAATAGAATTAAGGGTAAGTATCTAATATACAGTATCATGATCTTTTTTTTTATAGGCATTTATGGCGGATTTATTCAGGCAGGAACAGGCATTTTTATATTATTAGCTTTATCGTCAATAAACCATCTTACTTTAATTAAATCTAACATCATTAAAGTAATCGTTATGTTTATTTACACCACTGCAGCTCTATTAATGTTCGGAATAAATTTAAAACTCGATTGGGTTGCCGGATTAACATTGGCTTCAGGTCAAGCTGCTGGTGGATGGTTTACTAGTCGATGGTCTGTAAATAAAGGAGATGGCGTTGTTAAAATATTTTTAATCATCATGGTATCGGGTATGGCCATTAAATTATGGTTTTTTTAAATAAATTACATATGAATACAATTATTGAAAGGTTACAATGGCGGTATGCCACCAAAAAATTTGATAAACACAAACCTATTTCAAACGATAAAATAGATATTCTTAAAGAAGCATTTAATCTTACTGCAACCTCTTTCGGACTTCAAACCCTTAGCTTGGTTATTATAACCAATAAAGATTTAAAAGCAACATTAGTGCCTTATTCTTATAATCAAAATCAAGTTTCAGAAGCTTCACATTTGCTGGTCATTTGCATTCAAAACAATATTACAGATAAGGATGTTAATGATTATTTTGATGCCATTAAAAGCATTAGAAGTACACCAGAAACCATCCTTGAACCGTTTAGAAAAAACCTGCTAAAAACCATGCAAAACAAGTCTGTAGAACAACAACAACAATGGTCCATGAATCAGGCTTATATTGCCTTAGGAAATTTAATGACCGTTTGCGCTATGGTAGGCATTGATGCTTGTCCCATGGAAGGCTTTATGCCAGAAAAATTTGATGAGATTTTAAACCTTAAGGATAAAGGGTTAAAATCCGTATTATTGTTACCTGTTGGATATAGGGCAGAAGACGATATGTTTGCAACTTTAAAAAAAGTTAGAAAATCTTTAGACAAAACAATCATAGAAATACCTTAGAACTATGCCAGGATTTGAATTATTTGGAGCGTTAGAGCGCAAAGAAGTAAACGATGTTTTAGATAACGGTGTTTTAATGCGTTATGGTTTTGATGGCATGCGCAACGGACATTGGAAAGCCAGAGAGTTAGAACTTGAACTTCAAAAGCAGTTTCGTGTAAAGCATGCGCAACTGGTTAGCAGCGGAACGGCAGCGGTTTCTATGTCATTAGCCATAGCAGGTGTAGGAGCTGGTGATGAGGTCATTATGCCATGTTTTACTTTTGTGGCCAGTTTTGAAGCCATTTTGATGCTTGGAGCTATTCCTATTTTAGTTGATATTGATGATACTTTAACCTTAGATATTGAAGAAGTTAAGAAATCAATTTCTCTAAAAACCAAAGCTATCATGCCAGTTCATATGTGTGGAAGTATGGCGAATTTGCAAGCTTTAAAATCCATTTGTGATACTAACAACCTTTTCCTTATTGAAGATGCCTGTCAGGCCATTGGTGGAACGTATCAAGGAATTCCATTGGGAAGTTATGGAGATGTAGGAAGCTTTTCGTTTGATTTTGTAAAAACAATCACTTGTGGCGAAGGCGGAGCGGTCATTACCAATAATTCTAAATTGGCTCTGTGCGCAGACCATTTTTCAGACCATGGGCATGACCATCAAGGACATGATAGAGGTGCTGAATTGCATCCGTTTTTAGGATATAATTTTAGAATTTCAGAACTTAACGCAGCCGTTGGCTTAGCGCAGTTACGACGTTTAAATGATTTTATAGGCATTCAAAAAAAAAATTATACCATTTTAAGAGAAGCCTTATCTCAAATTCCTGAAATCATGTTCAGAACTGTTCCTGATGGTGGTGTAGAAAATTATTCATTCTTAAATATTTTTTTACCAAATTTAGAAATCACGAGATTAGTTTCAAAGGCTTTTAAAGAAGAAGGTGTTGATGGCTGTTTTCATTATTATGACAATCATTGGCATTACATTCGCAAATGGGAACATTTAAAAGAGTTAAAAACACTATATCCGGTTTCACTAGATGTTAGTAAAGGTTTAGAATATTTAAAGAATAAATCTTTTGAACAATCAGACTATTTTATCGGGCGAAATTTATCCTGTTTAATTAAACTGTCTTGGACCGAGGCTGAAGTTATAGATAGAGCTCATAAAATGGCACAAATTATTAAGAGAATGTTGTAATGTATGGTTTTTGTTGTGGTCATTAATTCGGTTGGTTAATTTGAATAAAGTTTCTTTGTTTTAAACTACACGACATGAGAAATTTTTACAGTAGCATTTTAATAATCTTCCTTTTTTTAAGTCAAATTTCTTTCTCACAACAAATGCCTATTGATTTTTCTGAGGCTACAGAGACCTTTAATGTTTGGGGAGGAAGTAGCTTTTCTCTTAGAAATTCGCCTTCAAATGCCAATAATAAAGTTGGAGAGTTTTACCATGCGCCAACAGTTGCGCAACAAGGCTTTTATATAGATTTATCACGATCTATTGATTTAGATTTTCAAAACTCAATAACCTTGCTTTTTTATGCATTCGATCCTAACATACATACAGTTACATTAAAACTAGAAAGAGGTGCAAATACTGATGTACTAGTAAATGTTAATACGCCATCTTCTCAAGAAAATTGGGTTCCACTAACGTTTAATTTTTCAGGTGCAAGCGGAACCTACGACCGCTTAACTATTTTAATTGATAATGGTAATGCTACGCCTGGAACTTTTTTAATTGATGATATAGATGATGGATCAACACCCGTAGTTCTTCCACCAGATCCTGTTTATGATTATTTAGTTTGGTCTGATGAGTTTGATGGAAGCGGTGCCATTAATACAACAAATTGGTTTCATCAAACGATACCAATTATAAATGGACAAAGTTGGGCTAATGGTGAAATTCAACATTATACAGATAGAACTACGAACTCTTATTTGGAAAATGGATCCTTAAAAATTTTAGCAAAAAAAGAGACCTATACAAATCTAGGAGTTACCAAACAATATACGTCTGCAAGACTAAATTCTAAGTTTGCATTTACCTATGGTAAAGTTGAGATTAGAGCAAAAATGCCTTTTGGAGTTGGTACATTCCCTGCGCTTTGGATGCTAGGACAAAATATTACAGAAACTGGAGGTTACTGGGCGGCTACACACGGAACAACCAGTTGGCCAGATTGTGGAGAGATCGATATTATTGAGCATTGGGGAGAAAATCAAGATTTTGTTCAAAGTGCTTTGCATAATAGGTCTAGTTTTGGAGGTACCATTAACAAAGGAGGAAGATTGATTAGTAATGCATCGACAGAATTTCATATTTATACTTTGGATTGGAATTCTAATAAAATGACTTTTAGTGTAGATGGAATAGCTCATTATGTTTATAATCCAGTATCTAAAAACATTCAAAACTGGCCTTATAATGCACCTCAATATTTATTATTTAATGTTGCGATTTTACCAAATATTGCATCAAATTTTACAGAAAGTGCTATGGAGATAGATTATGTAAGAGTATTTCAGGAAGGAACATTAAGCATAGAAGAAACCCCATTAAACAAGCTTATAAAAGTGTACCCTAATCCTGCTCAAGATTATCTTTATATCGATTCTAAGGTAGCTATTAATAAGATTTCATTTTACAACATGTTTGGAATGCAAGTGTTAAAAAATGCCTCTTTAGAAAATAATAGTATTGATATTAGTGAATTGTCATCTGGAATTTACCTACTAGAGATCGTTTCAGATTCAAAAAAAACCATAAAGAAAGTGGTAATAAATTAGTAGCTCACATAATCTACAATCTCTAAGCCATAACCAATTAAACCTACGCGTTTGGTTTGTTCAGAATTGGAAATAATTCTAAGCTTATGAATGTTTAAATCATGAAGAATTTGTGCGCCAATACCAAAATCTCGGGCATCCATATCAATTCTTGGAACTTTTGAAATTTTATTAGGTTTTTGATTTTGTTTTAAAACATCCAAACGCTTTAAAATATTCATTGATTCTACCTCTTGGTTTATAAAAAGGATGGCACCTTTACCTTCATCATTGATAACCTTAAACATATCATCTAATTGTTTATCAACATTATTGGTTAAGGTTCCAAGAATATCATTATTAATCAAGGTTGAATTTATTCTGGTAAGAACTGGTTCCTGATCTTTCCATTGCCCTTTAGTTAACGCAATGTGTATTTGATTATTTGTGGTTTGTTGATAAGCTCTTAACCTAAAACTTCCAAAACGAGTTTCTATTTGAAAATCTTCCTTTTTATCAATTAAAGAGTCATGTTGCATTCTGTAGGCCACTAAATCTTCAATAGAAACAATTTTAAGATCTAAACGTTTGGCAACGTCCATAAGTTCTGGTAATCGGGCCATACTGCCATCTTCATTCATAATTTCTACGATTACACCAGCAGGATTTAAACCAGCTAATCGAGCAAAATCAATAGCTGCTTCGGTATGTCCGGTTCTTCTTAAAACACCACCTTGTTTTGCAACTAATGGAAATATATGGCCAGGTCTTCCTAATTCAAAGGGTTTTGTGTTGGTGTCAATAAGGGCTTTTATGGTTTTTGCTCTGTCACTTGCAGAAATACCCGTGGTTACGCCGTTTCCTCTTAAATCAACAGAGACTGTAAAAGCTGTTTCCATAAGGTCAGTATTATTTCTTACCATCATGTTAAGCTCCAGTTCTTCACATCTGCTTTCTGTAAGTGGCACACAAATAAGACCCCTTCCATGGGTTGCCATAAAGTTGATTATTTGTGGTGTTACTTTATCAGCGGCTGCAACAAAATCACCTTCGTTTTCGCGGTTTTCATCATCAACCACAATAATGACTTTACCATTTCTAATATCATCAATGGCTTCGTGAATGGTGTTGAGTTTAAATTTAGAAGATTTTATGGGTGTTTTCATTTCAGTAATCATATGGCAAAGATATGAGTTATTTTAAACTGTCTAAACAATTTTGTTTTAAGTCGTCATTCATCTTTTTCTTTAAAAGAAAATGACTAATAAAATAGATAGGCAAACCAATGAGAAGTAACCCAAAATTTGGTTTTATTTTTAGCTTGTTAATATTACGGTAAAAACTGCTTATATTAAGGCTGCTTTTTATATAGTAAACCATATACAAAACAAATGAGATGATACTTATTTGAATGGATGCCGATGCCAACGATGGCATTTTGTTATTTTTAAAGACAAAAAATAATATTAATAATATGGCTCCAATAATATATAGGGTTGAGGCAAATTTAAAATGTTCAATAAAGTCATTATAAACCTTTTTTGAAACACCATATTCGGTCTTAATTTCAATACCATTGGCTCGTATTTCATCTATTTCAATGCCTCTGGAATTCAAAACTTGCATGGCTTCATATCTACTTGATTCTGTGTAACCATGAAGGTTATAATTTTTAATGGTATCAAATAATTTTTCATTGGTAAATGACTCTAAAAACTTATAATCTATAGCTTCGTTTTCTTTGATACTAAATAGTTTTTTGAGTGGTTCAATAAGGTTATCAAAACCAAACAAACCTTTATCTTCAGTAGCTCTTTTGGTTAAAATAATTCCTAATGGAAGCATGATTAAGGTTGAAAACCAAGTGGCAATAACAGGATTTAAATCACCACTTTTTGCACTGTTTGTAGCAAAAATTCCGATAAAATGATAGGTTAAAAAAAGTAAAATGGCTATAATCATGGGTAATCCTAAACCTCCTTTTCTAATTAAAGCGCCTAAAGGAGCTCCAACAAAAAATAGAATAATGCAAGCAAAGCCTAAGGCCAACTTTTCATGTAACGCAATAACATGTTTATTAAAGTTACTTTTTGAAATTTTAAAAGCATTTTTTCTGGTGGTAATAATTTGATTGGTACTTCTAGTAGAGTTTAAAGCAATGTTAACTAGTTGAGCTTTGTTTTTTGTTTCAAAAACATCTAAAATATTTCCTGTGTATAAAGAATCTGTTTTTTTAAGTGTTTGATTTTTTAATGGAGCAGCTATGGCTCTTTCGTAAATATTTTCAGAAAATAGAGTATATTCCTCTTGGTTTTTTTGTGATAAAGAATCTATAGTGTAATTTAAATCACTAATTTTAAGCATGTTATATTTGTTAGTGATTGATTTATCATCATCTAACTCATTTTGAGCATTAAGGAAAGATAAATCAATGTTAATGGTGTATTTATCAAACGTACTTTTTGCAAAAGGTGCATTGTTTTTCGCCCTAATATTTTTTGGTTTTAAATCGTGATAATAATTACCATCAAAGAGTACAAGTTTTAAAACATTTGAGGTTTCTGCACTAACCAGTTCACCTGCTTTAGATTTTATGGTGGTAGCATTGGTTCTTCCATCAGAGCCTTTAATATGGATAACAACATCTTTTAAATATTGACCTCTGTCACCACTTTTGTCACTAAATTTAATATTGTAAGTGCCAATTTCATTAAACTGCCCTTTAGCCAAATACATGGCAGGTTTAAGTTTAGCAATGTTTTTTCTAAGATTAAAAGAGTTGTATTCGGACCAAGGAATTACATTGTTTGAAAAGAAAAAGGTGGTAATTCCTAAAATAACGATAAAAACACTCAGTCCAGACATGGCTCTCATGAGTGAAATACCGGTAGATTTCATGGCTGCAAACTCATAATTTTCAGCAAAATCCCCAAACACCATAATAGATGCCAAAAGTATGGTAAGCGGTAATACCAAAGGCATTAGTTTTGGCATAAAATATATTAAGAATTTAAAAACCACCATGATGTCTAAATCTTTACCAGCTAATTCTCTTATGTATAACCAAATGGTTTGCAATACAAAAATCAGAATGAGAATTAAAAACACACTGATAAAAGTTTTAAGATAGGTGGTAAGTATGTAACGGTCTAATATTTTCAATAGAGACTAATCTAAATTATTGATGTAGTAATCTTTATATTTTATGCTATCAAAGGTAAATAAGGTTTTTGATAAAGGTTCATTCGTTTTAAATGAATTTACGGTAAGGGTGGTTTTAGTACCATTTTTGCCTATTTGAATTAAATTATAAATATGTTTTGTTTGAGAATCTATGCCCAACAAAATATAGTTAATTTCTGAATTTGAATCGATGGGTATTAATTTTACATATTGAATTTTTCTTCCTTTTACGTCTTGAACAATATCCATAGTGCTGGTATAACCGTTTTCATAGAAAGACAACATTTTACTGGGAGCAATAATGTCTTCCTCATCATCTTTTTGTTTTGATACGGTTACTTCTTCATCTTCTGGACTAATGTTGTACATGGTTTTTCCATCAAACAATCTGGTAACACCAAGAATGTTTAATTTGTATTTGTCTCCTTGCAAAACAACGTCTCCTCTTGTTTCTTGTTTTATATTTTCGGAGGCATTTTCAAGCACATATTTAAAATCGATAGAAATGTTTTCATAACTACTCACTTTTTCTGACACCTCTTTTAGAAGATTCTTTCCGCTTTTTTGTGCAAAACTGCTGAGGTTAAAAAATACCAGAAGTATTAATATCAAATGTTTCATTTTTTTATCTTTAATTTATAAAGTTTCGTTTTCTAAGAGTTTATCTAAAGAGGTCAAGTCACTTACTAAAACCTGTCTGGCTTTGCTTCCTTCAAAAGGACCCACAATGCCTGCAGCTTCTAATTGATCTATAAGTCTGCCTGCACGATTGTAACCTAATTTAAGTTTTCGCTGCAACAGTGATGCTGAACCTTGTTGGGCAGTTACGATAACCTCGGCAGCTTCTCTAAATAATTTATCTCTGTCTGAGATATCTATATCAAGACTTGTGCCGCTTTCTTCACCAAGATATTCCGGTAGTAGAAAAGCATCGGGATAGGCTTTTTGTGAGCCAATAAATTCTGTTATTTTTTCAATTTCGGGCGTATCAACAAAAGCACATTGCACTCTAATTAAATCATTTCCTTGGGTAAACAACATATCGCCACGGCCAATAAGTTGATCGGCTCCAGAACCGTCTAGAATGGTTCTAGAATCAATTTTAGAAGTTACCCTAAAAGCAATTCTAGCAGGGAAATTGGCTTTAATAATTCCCGTAATAACGTTTACTGATGGTCTTTGAGTTGCAATAATTAAATGAATGCCAATAGCTCTGGCCAATTGAGCCAAACGCGCTATGGGCGTTTCAACTTCCTTACCAGCTGTCATGATTAGATCTGCAAATTCATCAATTACTAAAACAATATAAGGTAAAAATTGATGTCCATCGTTTGGATTTAGTTTTCGTGCTTTAAACTTAACATTGTATTCAGCAATATTTCTGCATAGGGCATTTTTAAGCAATTCATAACGATTATCCATTTCAATACACAACGAATTTAATGTATTGATAACTTTGGTGTTGTCTGTAATAATCGCATCTTCACTGTCGGGTAGTTTTGCTAAATAGTGACGCTCAATTTTATTAAAAAGAGTCAGCTCTACTTTCTTTGGATCTATCAAAACAAACTTGACTTCGGCTGGATGTTTTTTATAAAGCAAAGAGGTCAATACCGCATTTAATCCAACAGATTTTCCTTGACCTGTAGCACCAGCCATCAATAAATGAGGCATTTTAACCAAGTCAACCACAAAGGTTTCATTGCTGATGGTTTTTCCCAAAGCAATGGGTAATTGCATTTCAGAACTTTGAAACTTTTTAGAAGCAATAACAGAACGCATGGAAACTATGGTGGCATTTTTGTTGGGAACTTCAATACCAATGGTTCCTTTGCCAGGAATTGGTGCAATAATTCGAATGCCTAATGCCGAAAGAGATAGGGCAATATCATCTTCTAAATTTTTTATTTTTGAGATTCTAACGCCAGCATTAGGAACAATTTCATACAAGGTTACTGTTGGACCAATAGTGGCTTTAATGCTTGCAATTCCAATGCTGTAATTATTTAAGGTTTCAACGATTTTATTTTTATTTTCTTCTAATTCTTCTTGGTTTATGGTAATGCCTTCAGATTCGTATTTTTTTAATAAGTCTAAATGTGGAAATTGATAAGATCCTAACTCAAGAGTTGGGTCAAATAAGCCAAAGTCTTCAACCAGTTTATTTGCTAAATTATCTGTTTCTGAAAGTTCTTCAGTTGTTTTTTCAACAACCATTTCTATTTCAGGTTCTTTAGGTTCATTTTTTATTTGTAAATCTAAATCAGACTCCGGTTTAGTCCTTGTGGTTTCTTTATTTTTCTTAGGGTCTGATGTTATTTCAAGAGCAGATTTAATAGCTTCTGCCTCAAGAGATAAATTATTTTCTAGAGCAACGGTGTAATCTTCTTGAGATTGATTCTGATTAAAATCGGCTTTAATATCTTTTTTTGCCAGTTTAAAGAGACTAATAAAACTTTCTGCAGATAGTTTATAGCGAACTGCCAGAAAAACAATGAGTACAAAAACAAGTAAAGAAATAGTACCTATTTTTCCTAAATAATCCTGCAAAAAGCCATTAATTTCAAACCCGAATGTACCTCCTAGTGCATCATTAAAATTACTAAAAAAACCTAAAAAAACGGATGCCCAAATAATAGTTATTAAACCCCAAAACCAATGATTTATTAGTCTTGCTCTACTTGAGTCAAGCAGAACATACAAACCAGACAAGAATATTAATCCTGAAAATATAAAGGATGCTATACCAAATCCGCGTAAAATAAAAAAATCGCTCAACCAAGCACCAGATTTATTCAACCAGTTTTCTGCATTTGTTTGTCTGGATGTGAAATTTGAAATAGTGCTTTGGTCGGCATCACCAGTAAAGAAAAAGGATATGAATGCTAGACATAATAATATTCCAAAAATCACTAAAAAACTACCAAGAACAAGCTTTTGCTGACTAGACAACTTAAAGCTTAACATTTTGGTTTTTTCTTTTGTGGAGGTATTGGTTTTAGTTTTCTTCTTCGCCATTAATGCGTTGTTATTTTAAACAAAAATACAAATTACTAGCATTAACGAAACTATATTTTAAAAAATTGCAAAACTATGTTTTTTAGACTATCAACAATAGTTCACGATATGAAAATAAAGGACAAAATTTTATTTAATGAATTAAAAAAATTTAGGAATATAAATAATCAAACCAATAATAATAGAGAAAACAGACACTATAAAAACACTGCCAGCCGCAATGTCTTTTATAAGACCTATTTTATTGTTTTTTTCTGGATGAATAAAGTTAGCCATTTCTTCTAAAGCAGTATTGAGTCCTTCAATACCCATAACCATACTTATACAAAGTAATTGCACCATCCATTCCGTTCTTGAAATATTAAAGTAAAAACCTAAAAGGGTAAGGGATAGGGCGATTGTAAATTGCACCCTAATACTAGACTCCTTTTTTAATAAATATACAGCACCTTTAAAAGCATATATAACACTCTTGAGTCTGCTTACAAAAAAGGAGTCCTTTTTTAGGTTCATGGATAGAGATCACTTAAGATTCTCTTATTTTAAAGCTTTTAGAGCTGCTTCGTAATTGGGTTCATTTACAATTTCAGGAACTTGTTCTGTATAAGTTATCATGCCTTTATCATCAATAATAACAACACATCTTGAGTTTAAAGCTTCTAACGGTCCAGTAATAAAATCAAGACCATACGTTTTTCCAAAGCTACCGTCTTTATAATCTGATAAGTTGATAACATTGTCTAGACCTTCAGCACCACAAAAGCGACTCAATGCGAATGGTAAATCACGAGAAATACACAAAACTTTTGTATTTTTTAAGGTACTGGCTTCTTTATTAAATTGTCTTACAGATTGGGCACAAGTGCCAGTATCTATACTCGGAAAAATATTCAAAACCAATTGATGACCTTCAAAATCCTTTAATGTTTTTGTAGATAAATCGGTTCCTGTTAATTTAAATTCTGGTGCTTTGCTGCCAATTTTAGGAAGATTTCCTGATGTTTTAATCTCGTTGCCTTTAAGTGTTACTGTTGCCATTTTTATTGTTTTTTATTAATAGTTAAAATTAATAATTATTTATGTTTTTAGGGTCTAAAAACATAAATTGTTTTAATAAAAAAGAATAAAATAACATTATTAAAATCTATCAATTACAACTTAATCAATAAGTTTTATCAATTTAAATATCAAATATAAAAATAGAATTTATCAAGTTTTTAAGGGCTTATTTCGTAAATTTAAATGAATATAATTTTTAATTTAAACACCTTATTATGGAAAGTCCAACAAAAGGAAAATGTCCGGTTATGCATGGTGCTAATACTGCTATTGATAAAACAGTTATGGATTGGTGGCCAAATGCATTAAATCTTGATATTTTACACCAACATGACAGTAAAACCAACCCTTTGGGTAAAGATTTTAATTATCGAGAAGCCCTAAAAAAATTAGATGTTGAAGCGCTTAAAAAAGACCTTCATAATTTAATGAAAGATAGCCAAGATTGGTGGCCGGCAGATTGGGGACATTATGGTGGTTTAATGATTCGTATGGCTTGGCATGCGGCAGGATCTTATAGAATTGCTGATGGACGAGGCGGTGCGGGTACTGGAAATCAGCGTTTTGCACCACTTAATTCTTGGCCAGATAATGTTAGTTTAGATAAAGCAAGACGTTTACTTTGGCCCATTAAGAAAAAATACGGTAATAAATTGAGTTGGGCAGATTTAATTATTCTAGCCGGTACCATCGCTTATGAAAGCATGGGCTTAAAAACTTTTGGTTTTGCATTTGGTCGTGAAGATATTTGGGGACCAGAAAAAGATACCTATTGGGGAGCTGAAAAAGAATGGTTGGCACCTAGTGATGAGCGATATGAAAATGTGGATAAGCCATCCACTATGGAAAATCCATTAGCAGCCGTTCAAATGGGACTAATTTACGTAAACCCTGAAGGCGTCAATGGTAAGCCTGACCCTTTGAAAACGGCGGCTCAAGTTCGTGAAACCTTTAAAAGAATGGCCATGAATGATGAAGAAACGGTAGCTTTAACCGCTGGCGGGCATACCGTTGGAAAAACCCATGGGAATGGAGACGCGAGTATTCTTGGACTAGATCCTGAGTCTGCACCAGTTGAAGAACAAGGATTAGGTTGGGCTAATCCAACCAGAACAGGCATAGGTCGTGATACTGTAACCAGTGGTTTGGAAGGTGCATGGACAACCCATCCTACCAAATGGGACGATGGATTTTTTGAAATGTTGTTTAACCATGATTGGGAGTTAAGAAAAAGTCCTGCTGGTGCTTGGCAATGGGAACCTATAAGTATTAAAGAAGAAGATATGCCAGTTGATGTTGAAGATATGACAACACGGCATAACCCCATAATGACAGATGCGGATATGGCTATGAAAGTTGACCCCATTTACAAAGAAATTTCATTAAAATATAAGAATGATTTTAATGCTTTTTCCGAGGCTTTTGCCAGCGCATGGTTTAAGTTAACCCACCGTGATATGGGACCCAAAGAGCGCTATTTTGGTCCCGATGCACCAAAAGAAGATTTGATTTGGCAAGATCCAGTACCACAAGGCAAGAAAGATTATAATGTAAACGCCGTAAAAGAAAAAATTGCCAATTCTAGATTGAGTATCTCCGAAATGGTTTCAACAGCTTGGGACAGTGCAAGAACGTTTAGAGGCTCCGATTTTAGAGGAGGCGCCAATGGTGCGCGCATTCGTTTAGCACCACAAAAAGATTGGGAAGGAAACGAACCAAAAAGACTATCAAAAGTATTATCCATTCTTGAACCAATTGCGAAAGAATTTGGTATTAGCATCGCCGATACTATTGTATTGGCTGGAAATATTGGTATTGAAAAAGCCATAAAAAATGCTGGCATGAATATTTTGGTGCCTTTTGCTCCTGGTAGAGGTGATGCCACCGATGATATGACCGATGAAGAATCGTTTGAATATTTAGAACCAGTAGCTGATGGTTATCGAAATTGGTTGAAAAAAGATTATGTAGTAAGTCCTGAGGAATTAATGTTGGACAGAACACAGCTAATGGGTTTAACGGCTTCTGAAATGACTGTTTTGGTTGGTGGAATGCGAGTGTTAGAAACCAATTTCGGAAACACTAAACATGGAGCATTTACAAACAACGTAGGTTCTTTAACAAACGATTTCTTTGTAAATTTAACCGATATGTCTTATAAATGGAAACCTGTTGGAAATGGTGTTTATGAAATTTGTAATCGAAAATCTGGTGACGTAAAATGGACAGCTTCTAGAATTGATTTGGTATTTGGTTCTAACTCAATTTTAAGATCGTATGCCGAAGTGTATGCTCAAGACGATAACAAAGAAAAGTTTGTTAAAGATTTCGTAAATGCTTGGACCAAAGTGATGAATGCCGATCGATTTGATTTAAATTAATTATTTGGGGTTTTATGCGTAAAAAGAAGCCGTCTCAAAAACTTGAGGCGGTTTTTTATGTTTTTTTCAATCTTAAAGTACTGCTATTTTATATATATGATTTAAAGACTGCTATATATAAATTTAAAACGTTACAATCAGTGTCCAACTGCAAAAAAAATATTAAAGTGAGCCACTTAAAACGGAAAACATTTAATCAATTAAAAACTAACTACTGCATAAGTTCTAAAACGATTCTTAATATTTAATACTGCCCTCTCCTTCATCAAATGATGGCATCAACTTGTCTTCTCTTTTACATACAACCATTAAAGCATATTAAAAATTAGCCCAATAACTTTTATGTATCTTTGCAGCAAATTTCAATATAACATGTCGTTTAAAGACTTACAACTTAACAGACCCATTTTAAGAGCCGTTGCCGAAGCTGGTTATGACAACCCAACCTTGGTTCAAGAAAAAACCATTCCGTTGGTTTTAGCAAAAAAAGATGTGATTGTGTCTGCTCAAACGGGTACGGGCAAAACCGCTGCATATGCCTTGCCCATTTTACAACTATTGTTCGATAAACAAGATGCCAGTAAAAAAGGCAAGAAAATTAGAGCGCTAATTGTTAGCCCAACGCGCGAATTAGCCATTCAAATAGATGAAAATTTTAAAAAGTACAGCACCTACACTAATTTAAGAACAACCGTTGTTTTTGGAGGTGCATCAATAGAACCTCAAATAGACGTTTTGAAAAAAAGTGTGGATATTTTAATTGCTACGCCAGGCCGCTTACTCGATTTACACAAACAAGATATTATTAACCTCGATTGTATTGAAATTTTGGTTTTGGATGAAGCCGATTTAATGTTGGATATGGGCTTTATAGACGATGTTAAAAAAATTGAGCGTTTATGTACTAGTGAAAAACAGATTTTATTGTTTTCTGCAACCATACCATTTAAAGTGGAGCAACTGGCAAATACCATTTTAAATGCACCAGAACGTGTTGAAGTTGCCGTAAACTCATCCACTTCAAAAAACGTCAATCAAGTTTTGTATTATGTGCCTAAACGCAATAAAATTGAATTGTGTTTGCATATATTACGAAATACCATAAAAGGCAGTATTCTTATTTTTAGACGTACCAAATTTGGTGTTGAAAAGTTAGAACAAACCCTTAAAAAAAACGGTTACAAAGTGGATAGTATTCATGGCGATAAAAGTCAGAATTTAAGAGAAGAAGCTTTAAAAAACTTCAAAACCCACCAAGTAAACATTTTAATAGCTACCGATGTGGCGGCACGTGGCATTGACATAAATGAGCTGGATGCGGTAATAAATTTCGATTTACCAAACGTACCCGAAACCTACGTACACCGCATTGGAAGAACTGCCCGAGCTGGAAAGACTGGAACGTCTTATTCTTTCTGTTCGGCCGATGAAAAACCTTATGTAGCGAGCATTCAGCAACTTATACAATTACAATTAGATGTTATTGAAGACCATCCTTACCCTCTAGACCCAAAAGCCAAGAAAGAAATACACCGAACTCCTGGGAAAAGCAAGCACAAAAAAGGTCGCAAAAGTGAAGGTTCAAAAAAGAATAAGAAACGCTGGTACTAAATCGCCTATAATTCCGTTAATTAATAACTATCTTTAAACAAAACAAAAAAAATCAACAGACTTCTTCTTACCATACTAACGATACCAACGCCTTTAAAATTTAAACTGTAATGAATTTTACAAACCCGTTAGTGTATGGTATTCCCTTTTTTTTGGGTCTTATTTTACTTGAACTAACTTACAGCAAAACCCATAACTATAAAAATCTCTATAAGTGGAAAGATTTAGCATCCAGCCTTACTATGGGTGTTGGATCTATTGTTATTGCGCCGTTAATCAAAACGATTTCAGCCATTATCATTTTTAGTTATGTTTACGAATTATTCAACCCTATCGTTGGTGGCATTCGCACCAATATTATGGGCTGGGAATCTTTTGGTTATGCCTGGTATGTTTGGATTTCATGTCAATTTTTAGACGATTTCTCCTATTATTGGTTCCATAGACAAAACCACATGGTTCGTTTCTTATGGGCTGCACACATTGTTCATCACTCTTCTGGAAATTTCAATCTGGGAACAGCTGTTAGAAACGGCTGGTTCACTATTTTATACAAACCTTTGTTTTACATGTGGTTACCTGCTATTGGATTTCCACCAGAAATGGTTATTGTATGCTTAGGTATCGAAGCCCTTTGGCAATTTCAGTTGCATTCGGCTTACATTCCTAAAATGGGAATTATTGAAAAAATATTCAATACACATACCATGCACCAAGTGCATCACGCCAAAAATTTAGAATACATGGATAAAAATCATGGTGGATTTTTAAATATGTTCGATAAACTATTTGGAACCTGGAAAGAATTAGACGAAGATATAGCTATTGAATATGGTGTTACAAAACCACCAAATTCTTATAATCCTTTGGTGATATTAACCCATGAATATAAGGACATTTGGAAAGATATGAAGAAAAGCCCAAATATATTTCATAAATTCATGTATGCCTTTGGTCCTCCTGGCTGGAGCCATGATGGAAGCACTTTAACCATTAAACAAATGCGGAATAAAATGGAATTAACCCATAAAACAAGCATTACATATGCTAAGTTACAAAGCACTAATTTTCAAATCGTTGATTAAAATGATGTTTTAAAAACGGAATTTGTACACACACCATAATACCTAAAAGAAGTAGTGAGTAGCTAAGCGTTTTAGAAACTTCAAAACCAGATATTTTAAAACCAGAAAATACCTTGGTGATTTTATTGTTGGTAAGAACACTAAAATCTATGGTACTCAAGAAACCAGTAGATTCTGTTTTTATGCTAAATGCAATAAAAATAGTTAAAGCCAGTAGTGCAAAACCAATAAAAAACCAACCAATTTTAGATATTAAAGGTTTGTAAATAAATACATTAGTTGAACTTAATGCCTTAATTTGAGACATGACATTGGCCGTGAAATCAAATGAAGGTGTTTGCAACGTGTTTTCCTTCATAAGTTTATCAACTAATTTTTCTATATGCTTTTCTGAATTATCGTTCATAATATTCCATTATTTCAGGTTCTAATCGTTCTTTTAAAATGGTGGTCAACTTTTTCCTACTTCTAAACAACTTGACTTTAACATTATTGGCCGTTACATTGATAACTTTTGCTATCTCATCTAAAGATTGTTCTTCAAAATAAAATAAAGTTAACAAAAAAGCATCATCACTTGGCAACAGATTTATGCAATCTTGTATAGCTTGTCTTCGTTCCTCATCTTCCATAGCATCAAGAGCATTGTCTAAACTTTTAATTTGATTGGTGTTGAACTCATCTATTGAAACAACCTGTTGCTCTCTTTTATGCTTTTTCAATCTATCCAAACACGTATTATAGGTTACCTTATAAATCCAAGTTGAAAATTTTGAATCGCCATTAAATTGACTTAACGATTTAAATACTTTTATAAACGTGTCTTGAGCAACTTCTTCAGCTTCTTCCCTATTTTTAACCATTTTTAACGCCAAAGAAAATACCAAATCTTTATAACGATCCACTAAAACGCTGAATGCGTTAGTGTTTCCTTCAATAATTAAATTGATATAATATATGTCGTTGTTGGTGGTCATTTGTATGTAAGACGACGGTTATTGGACTAAGGTTACACGAGATTTTAAAATTATTTTTTATAAAAAGGTGTAACCTAAATAAAAAAGGTGTCGTCATAAGCTATGAACACATTAAAAATAATCAATTAAAAACGAACAATTATGGGATCAGAATTAATTATAGTACCTGTCATGTTTGGAGCTATTTTTGGAATTGTATATTTATACCTTTCCACTCGAAACAAAGAACGATTAGCACTTATTGAAAAAGGCGCAGACGCCAGTATTTTCATTAAAGGTAAAGGTCATACCGCACCTATTTGGAAAGTGTTAATTTTAAACCTAGCCTTATTATTAATGGGTATTGGATTAGGTGTTTTTATAGCCTCTCTTTTAGCTAATTACACAAGCTTGGACGAAGATGCTATTTATCCTGCAGTTATTTTCTTTATGGCTGGCGTTGGTTTATTTGTAGGATTCAACATGACCAAAAATTTGGAAAAAGAATAGAACTATTTCCTACCTTAAAAAACATTAAATCCTGCTTTCTTAATGGTAAGCAGGATTTTTTATTCAATAACAAAATCAAAATATGTGTCTGGAAATGGCTCTTGCCTTAATGTAAAATGCCACCATTCCTTTGGGTAATTTCTAAAGCCATGTCGCAACATGACATTTTGCAATAACTGCCTGTTATTTTTTTGCTCTTTGGTTATTCCTTGAAAATTAACCCAGGATTCTTCTCCAAAAAAATCATAAGGAGTTCCCATATCTAAAGGTTTGCCTGTATTGGCATCAATAATGGTTAAATCTAAGGTGCTTCCTTTACTATGCCCAGAGCGAGTTGCAATATATTCTTCTTTAAATAAGCTGCTTTTGTCAACATTTGGATAATATGTTTTCTTATTTATAGTATCATTTAAATGTCTAGCCCAATCTATAAAATGATTTACAGCGCGTTGTGGCCTATACCCATCATACACTTTTAAGCATAAATTCTGAAGCAATAATACCTCCTGAACTTTCTTTAAAGCATTGGCAGTTTCCTTAGTTAAAATAAGCTTATGAGATTGATAACCTTCAATTGGCTTGCCTACAAAATTATGGTTTGTATAATATCTTAATTCTACATTTAAATCTGGTATAACATCTTCAACGTAAACAAACCCTTCTGGTAACTGACCAAACATAAATATATTTAAAAACATGAATAAAAAAGTTAACCAATATTTCATATGACTTCAATTTAAGCTAATTTAGAGAAATTAATTTTGAAAATATGACTTATCCTTGGCATTTATACCTCATGGCCTTATTGTATGTTATTGCAGGTATTTTTCATTTTATAAAACCAAAAATATATCTGAGAATTATGCCACATTATCTACCTAATGCTAAATTTTTAGTTTTTTTAAGTGGCTTTTTTGAAATAATTTTAGGGCTGGCTTTATGCATTCCCATTCTCAAAAACATCTCTATTTACGGCATTATCTTAATGCTATTGGTGTTTTTAATGATTCACTTTTACATGCTCTCAAGTAAAAAAGCTGGCGCAGGAATCCCAAGATGGCTATTAATTTTAAGAATTCCAATGCAATTTGCTTTGATGTTTTGGGCTTATTCCTATTTAAACTTATAAACCCTATGCTTTTTACTGAAGTTTTACCGCTAAACATGAAGGATGCAGATGTGATCTATTATCCAAACTTTTTTACCCAAGAGCAATCCAATGCCTATTTTAATACGCTCTTAAACACGATAGAATGGCAAGAAGACACCATAAAAGTTTTTGGAAAAACATATTTACAACCTAGGTTAACGGCTCTTTACGCTAATAATAAAAATCCTTATTCCTATTCAAATATCATCATGCATCCAAAAGCTTTTACAAAAGAGTTGAACGACATAAAAAACAAAATAGAAAAAGCAGTCCATATAAAATTTACAACCTGTCTGGCCAACTTATACAGAAATGGAAATGAAAGTAATGGTTGGCATGCAGATAATGAAAAAGAACTTGGTAAAAACCCAGCGATTGCTTCAGTGACATTTGGGGCTGAACGCATGTTTCATTTTAAACATAAATACAACCCAAATCTTAAAAGCAAGTTAATTTTAAATCATGGAAGTTTACTCCTAATGAAAGGATCTACCCAAGAAAACTGGTTGCATCAATTACCAAAAACCAAAAAACTTATTGGAAAAAGAATCAATCTTACTTTTAGAATTATTGCATAAAAAAACCAAGATCCCTCAATCTTGGTTTTTCATTCATTTGCTTTTTTATTTTGAAGATAGATTTAGGGTCTCTATAACTACAACAAAATGCAAATATTAATTAATCCATTGAACTAAAAAGTATGTTATTTAGTACACTTCAAAAGTAGCATTAAATTTCAATTTCAACGTCTAAATGTATATTTTTTCGATGTAATGCGAATTATTTTAACATTATCTAAAAAAAGTGATAATAATCTTATAAAAAAGAAACCTTTAATGCTGTAAATGCAATAACATTAGCAGGAAAAAATAAAGACAAAAAAAAACCGAGATCCCTCAATCTCGGTTTTCGTCAATCTGCTTTTTTTATTATGAAGATAGATTTAGGGTCTCTATATCTACTACATAATGCAAATATTAATTAATTAATCCATTGAACTAAAAAGTATGTTATTTAGTACACTTCAAAAGTAATATTAAATTTTAATTTCAACGTTTAAATGTATATTTTTTCGATGTAATGCATTTTATTTTAACATTTTTAGACTAAATATGCTTTTTTATCGATGAAATGCATGCTTAAAATCATTCAAATATAATATAACACTTCTTCGTTATTTGTTCGTTTTAATATATTTTTACTAGGTTTAATAATAAAATCACTGGACTTCTGTTAATAAACACGTAAACGAAATAAGTTTCTAAAAAGATGAAAACCAAACTATGTATTATCCTTTTATTTTTTTCAATCAAACTATTCTCTCAAGAGCTTCTATTTAGTTCACAAGATATTTCTGTAAACCCTATCATTGAAGGAACGCTTTTAATTCCAAACAACATTGAAAAACCAAATTTAGTCATCATTATAGCTGGTTCTGGACCAACAGACCGAAATGGCAATCAAAGTTATTTAAAAAACAACTCATTAAAAAAATTAGCTGAAGCGATTTCAAACAACAACATCGCTACTTTTAGATATGATAAACGCGTTATAAAACAACTTAAATTAAGAAATATAGATTACAATATTAAGTTTGATGATTTTGTTACAGATGCTATTTCTGTAATTGATTATTTTAAACAAAAAAACTCTTTTAATAAAATTTTTGTTTTAGGCCATAGCCAAGGCAGTTTAATAGGTATGTTAGCCGCTAAGGATAAGGCCGATGGTTTTATATCGGTAGCTGGAGTAGCTCAAACTATTGACCATGTTATCATTGAGCAAATAAAAAAAACCTATCCTGTATTTGTTAATGATACCAAACAACTTTTTATGAGTTTAAGAGAGGGCAAAAAAACGGATAACTATCCACCAGAATTAGCTTCTGTATTTAATAAAGACATTCAAGCATTTATGATGAATTGGATGCAGTATAATCCACAGGATGAAATTAAAAAACTTAATATCCCCATTTTAATCCTTCATGGCACTAAAGACTTACAAGTTGAAAGCAAAGAAGCAGCTATGCTACATGAATCTGCAGCCAATTCGTATATGAAATTAATTGAAAACATGAATCATGTTTTAGTGGACATTGAAGGTGATGCACTAGAAAATTCTAAATCATACACAGAAGCTTACAGAAAAATTTCTCCTTTGCTTATCAAAGAAATTATTGATTTTATAAAATAGTAAAAGCAAAAAAAAAGCATCCTAAAAAGGATGCTTTTTACTAACCAACCAAAAATATAATTACACTCTTAAGTTTAAAGTAACCACTCAATAAACTATTCATTTTGAATGTAACAATTATTATGTTTCAATGATTGTGCCAAATTATCTATTTAACAAAATCTTAATACTAATTTATATTATAATATTTTGGTATTTTTAAACAAAATAAAATCTAATATGGATAATACGCCACTTTTTACAGACGATACAATTGTATTTGGATTACTAATGCTTGCCTTAGGATTCGTTTTTTATACAGAATCAAAAACATCAGGCTTTTGGGTTAAATTCTATAAAATAGTTCCTGGGTTATTTGTGGCCTATATGCTACCATCATTATTTACTACTATTGGCCTAATAGCTCCAGAATGGGAAACATTAAATGCCTCAGGTGAAATAACAAAACACAGTTCAAATTTGTATTATGTGTCAAGCAGATATTTGTTGCCAGCAGCATTGGTTTTAATGACTTTAAGCATTGATTTAAAAGCTGTTTTCAATTTAGGATGGAAAGCTTTAATCATGTTTTTTACAGGAACCATTGGCATCATCATTGGAGGACCCATTGCCATATTATTAATTTCAATGGTTTCTCCTGAAACCGTTGGTGGTGTTGGGCCAGATGCTGTTTGGAGAGGCTTATCAACCTTAGCGGGAAGTTGGATTGGTGGTGGAGCAAATCAAACAGCTATGCTAGAAATTTATGGATACAACCAAAAACTATATGGAGGTATGGTGTTTGTTGACATTGTTGTAGCTAATATTTGGATGGCAGTTTTATTAATAGGTATAGGAAAGACTGACAAAATTGATAAATGGTTAAATGCAGACAATTCGGCAATAGAATCTTTAAAAGAGAAAGTATCAACATTCACTAATAAAGTGAAACGAAATCCATCCTTAAAAGACCTCATGATTATTGCTGCAATTGCTTTTGGAACAGTAAGTATCTCACATTTTTTTGCTGGATATTTATCGCCTTACTTTGGTAAATTAGTTGGAAATATTCAATCTCCAACAACAAGAAACATATTTACTTTTTTAGATTCAGAATTCTTTTGGATGATAAGTATAGCAACATTAATTGCCATAGTATTATCATTTACAAAAGCTAAAAATTATGAAGGTGCAGGCGCAAGTAAATATGGAAGTGTATTCATTTACATTCTTGTCGCAACTGTTGGAATGAAAATGGATTTAACACTAATCTTTGACAATACAGGCTTAATTTTTATTGGTATGGTTTGGATGACTATTCATGCAACACTATTAATTTTAGTAGCAAAATTAATTAAAGCTCCATATTTCTTTTTAGCCGTTGGTAGTCAGGCAAATGTTGGTGGTGCAGCATCAGCACCAATTGTAGCAGCAGCTTTTCATCCATCGCTAGCAACTGTTGGTGTTTTACTAGCTGTTTGTGGTTATGCCATAGGTACAGTAGGTGCCATTTTATGTGCTATTTTAATGGAACTAGCTGCTGTAAGTTAATTGCAAATATTATATTCTCTTAATTTTTTTAAAATATATAATTATCTGATATTTGCGTTCTCTAAATTCAATTTTAAATGAAAAAATTATCTATATTATTGGTTCTATTTTTAATATCTTCATGTGGTAAAGAACAGCATGACCTTACTGTTATCGGTAATATTAAAGGACTTAAAAAAGGTAGCGTTTATCTTAAAAAAGCGAAAGATACGTCTTTAGTAATGGTAGACTCTGTAACTATTAATGGAAATTCCCAATTTGAATTGCATAGTAAATTAGAGTCTCCTGAAGTATTTTTTCTATACTTAGATAAAAACAGTAACAATGAAGATGATAGAATTCTGTTTTTTGCAGATAAAGGTGTCACTGAAATAAATACTACTTTAAAAAACTTTGTTTTTGATGCTAAGATTAATGGTTCAAAACAACAAAAAACTTTAGAAGAATACAGATTGATGGCTTCTCGCTTTAATGACAAAAACTTAAATCTAATTAAAGAAAGTTTTGAAGCTCAAAAAAGTGGGGATACTGCTAAATATAATAGTATTCAAAATGAGTTTGATAACTTATTAAAAAGAAAATACTTATATACAGTAAATTTTGCTTTAAACAATAAGGATAGTGAAGTTGCACCTTATTTAGCACTAACAGAAATTTACAATGCTCAAATTAAGTTTTTAGATACCATAAATGTTTCATTAACTCCAGAAGTAAAAAACTCAAAGTATGGTAAAGAATTTCAAAATTTTATTGATAACATTAAGAAAGAAAATTCAAAGAATTAATCTTATAATTGAATACAAAAAAAAGACCTTTCAATTGAAAGGTCTTTTTTTAGAGCCGATAGAGGGACTCGAACCCACGACCTGCTGATTACAAATCAGCTGCTCTAGCCAGCTGAGCTACATCGGCAATGTAACGGATGCAAATATAATCGCAAAAATTATATTTGCAATAGGTTCAATAAAAAAATTATCCTAGTTTATTTATTTTTTCAATAAGCGCTCTGCACTTTTCTTCAAGCTCAGCACTGATGCCTTTAAAATGTGCTTTTTTATTTTCAGCGCTCTTATCATTAATCTTTGCTATTAATGCATCAAATGTCTCAATAGCCTCATCTATAATTGCTTCACTCTGTTTGGTGTCTTTGTTTGTGTTTGCATATTCCCAAACATAAACTGCTTCAATAATATCGCCTAAAACATAATTAATATCTTTTTTTAGGTCTCTAACATTTGCCATATCTATATTTTTTGTTTGTTGCAAAATTACACATTAACTTCAAATGGTACTATAATTTTTGGAGTATTTTATGCATTGCATGAAATGACAATCAGGGAAATTTATTTACCAGAATAGGTAACAAAATTTCGAGGCGTTTCATAGAGAACAATCTCCAAATCTAAGTTGCCATTTAATTTTGCCTTTATCTTGTTATAAATAATCACCACTATATTCTCAGCCGTTGGATTGAGCTCTTTAAAATCTGGAAGATCCAAGTTCAAGTTTTTATGATCAAAAGCATCTTCAATTTCAGTTTTAATAATATCTTTTAAAATTTTGATATCTATAACATAACCTGTTTCTTGGTCAATTTCTCCCGTAACGCTGGCAATTAACTCATAGTTATGACCGTGATAATTAGGATTATTACACAAGCCAAACACCTCGTTATTTTTTTCAAAACTCCAATCTTTTCTATACAATCTATGAGCTGCATTAAAATGTGCCCTCCTACTTACCGTTACTTTCATTATTTTGAATGTTTATGTTTTGATAAAATTTATCGAAAATAATCTTAAACCACTCGGTATATAATTTTGGATGTTTTTCTATGTCCATCTTAACAGATTTTAAAGGCATCCATTTCCAGTTCGCAACCTCTTCAAGATTAATTTTAGGCATTCCGTTATATTTTCCAGTCAGGACATGATCAAATTCATGTTCTGTTAAACCATTATCAAAAGGTGCTTTATAAATAAATGAAATAGACTCTTTTAAATCTACCACAAATCCCATTTCTTCTTGCAACCTTCTTTTTCCTGCTTGAATATTACTTTCGCCTTCTCTTTGATGACTACAACAAGTATTGGTCCATAAATTTGGTGAATGGTATTTATGTGAAGCACGTTGTTGCAGCATAATTTCATTGGCATCATTAAAAATAAAAACCGAAAAAGCTCTATGCAACAAAGCTTTTTCATGAGCTTCCAGTTTAGGCATAACTCCTATTTGCTCATCATTCTCATTTACTAAAATTACATTTTCTTCTGTCATAGTGTAAAAATACCAAGTAAATTATTAAAATCACCCATCTCATCATAAATTTAAAAAGCAGCATTATCAATTATTCTTATTGTATTTAATAATAGTATCTTTGCAACCGATTTGCAATAAAGAATATGAGTTTTATTAAAGAAATACAACGAAGACGAACTTTTGGTATCATATCACATCCAGATGCCGGTAAAACAACCTTAACAGAAAAACTGTTGCTTTTTGGGGGCGCCATTCAAGAAGCTGGTGCTGTAAAAAGCAATAAAATAAAAAAAGGTGCTACCAGCGATTTTATGGAAATTGAGCGCCAACGTGGAATATCTGTGGCTACCTCTGTTTTAGCATTTGAGTACAATAAAACTAAAATCAATATTCTTGATACGCCTGGTCACAAAGATTTTGCTGAAGACACTTTTAGAACCCTTACAGCTGTTGATAGTGTTATTGTTGTAATTGATGTTGCAAAAGGTGTGGAAGAGCAAACTGAAAAACTCGTTGAAGTTTGCCGAATGCGAAACATACCTATGATAGTTTTCATTAACAAAATGGACAGAGAAGGAAAGGATGCTTTTGATTTATTGGATGAAATTGAACAAAAATTAGGGCTTCAAGTAGCGCCTCTAAGTTTTCCGATAGGCATGGGCTACGATTTTAAAGGCATTTATAATATTTGGGAAAAGAACATTAACCTTTTTAGCGGTGACAGTAGAAAAAATATCGAAGAAACTATAGAAATTTCGGATTTGAATTCACCTGAATTAACGAAACTAATTGGTGAAAAATCTGCCAAAACACTGCGTGAAGAAATAGAATTGGTTGAAGGCATTTATCCTCCGTTTGATAAAGAAGCTTACCTTAATGGGCACTTGCAACCGGTATTTTTTGGTTCGGCTTTAAATAATTTTGGGGTAAGAGAATTATTAGATTGTTTTGTTGAGATAGCACCAAAACCAAGACCAAAACAAAGCGAAGAACGTTTAGTTGAACCTAGCGAAGATAAATTCACTGGTTTTGTTTTTAAAATTCACGCTAATATGGATCCTAACCACAGAGACCGGTTAGCCTTTGTAAAAGTTGTTTCAGGAACATTTGAAAGAAATAAACCCTACTTGCACGTTAGACATGGGAAAAAATTAAAATTTTCTAGTCCGAATGCTTTTTTTGCCGAAAAAAAAGAAATTGTAGACATTTCATATCCGGGAGATATTGTTGGTTTGCATGACACCGGAAACTTTAAAATTGGCGATACCTTAACAGAAGGTGAAACCATAAATTATAAAGGAGTACCAAGTTTTTCGCCAGAACATTTTAGATATATAAATAACGCTGATCCATTAAAATCAAAACAATTATTTAAAGGCATTGACCAGTTAATGGATGAAGGTGTTGCGCAATTATTCACCTTAGAGCTAAACGGCCGAAAAGTTATTGGAACCGTTGGAGCTTTGCAATATGAAGTGATTCAATATAGATTGGAACATGAGTATGGCGCCAAATGCACTTATGAAAATTTAAATGTTTACAAAGCCTGTTGGGTTGACCCTAAAGAATCTAAAAGCGAAGAATATAAAGAATTTGTTAGAGTGAAGCAGCGATATCTTGCTAAAGATAAACAAAATCAATTAGTATTTTTAGCAGATTCTGCTTTTTCATTACAAATGACTCAACAAAAATACCCTAAGATTAAGTTTCACTTTACCTCAGAATTTTAACTTATAAACGAAATTATTTTTATTTGATTATATAATTCTCAATATTTATACATAATAAATATGATTATCTTATAAATAATAATTATTCTTTAATAATTTCATAACCACAAATATGAATGCCTATGGAACCTTATTCTAACCAATACAGTAACGATGAAATTACTGTAACTTATGAACCAAGTATTTGTATACACGCCGAAAAATGTGCAAATGAAATGTCTAGTGTTTTCAGAACCTCAATAATTCCTTGGATAAATCTTGACAATGCAGAAACCAAAGCCGTCATAAATCAGATAAAAAAATGTCCTTCTGGAGCATTGAAATATATGAACAGTCGCTCTAAAAAAGCTAGTTAGCTAATAAAAAAAAGCCCTTTGAAAAATCAAAGGGCTTTTTTTATGCTTGACCCGTTGGTCCAAAATTTAAAGGAATTGGTGGTTGCTCATAATCTTTAATTTCTCCATGAGCATTTTCAAATCGTGATATATTTTCACCCAAAGCCTTAAGTAATCTCTTGGCATGCTGTGGCGTTAAAATAATTCTTGACTTCACCTTATTTTTTGGAACACCAGGCATAATATTTACAAAATCAACAACAAATTCTGATACAGAATGATTGATAATAGCCAGATTAGAATAGGTTCCTTCTGCTACCGATTCATCCAATTCTATATTTATTTGTCCTGGTTTTAAGTCTTTTTTTTCATCAGCCATGGTTACCATGTATTTAAAAAAAAGATTCCCATGTGTTATGGGAATCTTTTACTTTTAATTATAATTCATTTCTTTTCTAGCTTGCATCATTTCATCAAACTCTTCTTTAGAACCCACTATAATGTTGTTGTATTTACGCAAACCTGTTCCGGCTGGTATTCTATGTCCAACAATTACATTCTCTTTTAGTCCTTCTAAATCATCAATTTTAGCTGCTACTGCTGCTTCATTAAGAACTTTTGTGGTTTCTTGGAAGGATGCTGCAGATATAAATGATTTCGTTTGAAGCGAAGCTCTTGTAATACCTTGTAATATTGGTGTTGCTGTTGCTGGTTGTGCATCTCTGGCAACTATAAGGTTTTTATCTTCTCTGCGCAAAATAGAATTTTCATCTCTTAATTGACGCGCTGAAATAATTTGCCCAGCTTTTACATTCACAGAATCTCCAGAATCATCAATCACTTTTAAACCAAAGATTTGATCGTTTTGCTCTATGAAATCAGATTTATGAACCAATTGATCTTCAAGGAATAACGTATCTCCAGAATCTATAATTCTAACTTTACGCATCATTTGTCTTACAACAACCTCAAAATGTTTATCATTAATTTTTACACCTTGTAAACGATATACCTCTTGAACTTCATTAACTAAGTACTGTTGTACTGCAGATGGTCCTTTAATATCTAAAATATCATCTGGTGTTACTGAACCATCAGAAAGTGGCATACCCGCTTTTACATAATCATTTTCTTGTACAAGAATTTGACTTGATAATTTCACAAGGTATTTTTTAACCTCACCTAATTTTGATTCAACAATAATCTCTCTGTTACCTCTCTTAATTTTACCAAAAGAAATAACGCCATCTATTTCACTTACAACCGCTGGATTTGAAGGATTACGTGCTTCAAATAACTCTGTTACACGTGGTAAACCTCCTGTAATATCTCCGGACTTAGCTGATTTACGAGGTATTTTAACTAAAATTTTACCAACTTTAATTTTCTCGTTATCTTCAATCATCAAGTGAGCACCTACTGGCAAGTTATATGAACGTAAAATATTTCCTTTTCCATCTTCAACATGAAGTGTAGGTATTAAACGTTTGTTTCTGGATTCAGATATAACCTTCTCTTGGAATCCTGTTTGTTCATCTATTTCAACTTGATAAGTGATCCCTTGCTCAATGTTTTCAAATTTAATTTGACCTGCAAATTCTGATATGATAACACCGTTATATGGATCCCAAGAACAAACAACATCACCTTTTTTCAACGAATCACCACTCTTAACAAACACACTAGAACCGTAAGGAATGTTATTGGTGCTTAAGGTAATTCCTGATTTTTTATCAATTAGTTTAAGTTCTGAAGTACGTGAAATTACAATATCAATAGCATTCCCTTCAGCATCTTCTCCTTTTACGGTTTTAAGATCTTCTATTTCAGCAATACCATCGAATTTAATGGCTAATTTATTTTCTTCTGAAATGTTACCAGCAATACCACCTACGTGGAATGTACGCAATGTTAACTGTGTACCAGGTTCTCCAATAGATTGTGCTGCTACAACGCCAACCGCTTCTCCACGTTGAACCATTTTACCGGTAGCTAAATTACGTCCGTAACATTTAGCACAAATGCCTTTAGTAGCTTCACAAGTTAATGCAGAGCGAACTTCAACACTTTCTATCGGCGATTCTTGAATGGCTTTAGCAATATCATCTTCAATTAATTGACCAGATGCTACTAATAATGCTTCTGTAATTGGATCATAAACATCGTTTAACGCAACACGGCCTACAATTCTTTCTTCAAGAGTTTCAACAACTTCGTCATTTTTCTTTAAAGCTTCAACTTCGACACCTCTTAAGGTTCCACAATCTTCAGTGTTAATAATGACATCTTGAGAAACGTCAACCAAACGACGAGTTAAATAACCAGCATCGGCGGTTTTAAGAGCTGTATCGGCAAGACCTTTACGAGCACCGTGAGTAGAAATAAAGTATTCTAAAATTGAAAGACCTTCCTTAAAGTTAGATAGAATTGGGTTTTCAATAATCTCTCCACCACCAGCATTAGATTTTTTAGGTTTAGCCATTAATCCACGCATACCGGTTAGCTGACGAATCTGTTCTTTAGATCCACGAGCTCCAGAATCAAGCATCATAAACACTGAGTTAAATCCTTGTTGGTCTTCACGAATACGTTTCATAGACAACTCGGTTAACGCTGCGTTGGTAGATGTCCAAATATCAATCACTTGGTTATAACGTTCGTTATTGGTTATAAGTCCCATGTTATAGTTGGCCATAATACCATCAACTTGTTTATTGGCAGCAGAAATCATCTCAGTTTTTTCTGGTGGAATAATAATATCGCCTAAACTAAATGACAATCCACCTTGAAATGCAAACTTAAATCCTAAGGTTCTAATTTCATCAAGGAATTCAGCCGTTTCAGGTACCGAGGTGAATTTTAAAATATTTCCAATAATATCTCTTAAAGATTTTTTAGTAAGAACTTCGTTGATATATCCAGCTGCTTGAGGTACTTTTTGATTAAATAATACACGTCCAACGGTTGTACTAATGATGGTAGGAGCAAGTTTTCCGTCAGCATTAATATCTAAAGTTCTAACTCTAATAGAGGCATTTAAATCTACTTTTCTTTCATTGAATGCAATTTCAACTTCTTCAGGACCATAGAAGGTTAAACCTTCTCCTTTTACAGGTGCTTCTGGTGTTGATTTACGTTCTTTGGTCATGTAGTATAAACCAAGAACCATGTCTTGAGATGGCACCGTTACCGGTGATCCATTCGCAGGATTTAGGATATTATGAGATGCCAACATTAATAACTGACATTCTAAAATAGCTTCTGGTCCAAGTGGTAAATGCACAGCCATTTGGTCACCATCAAAATCCGCATTAAACGCTGTACAAACTAACGGATGCAATTGAATTGCTTTACCCTCAATAAGTTTAGGTTGAAACGCTTGAATACCAAGTCTGTGTAATGTAGGAGCTCTGTTTAGTAAAACTGGATGTCCTTTAAGAACATTTTCCAAGATATCCCAAACAACTGGCTCTCTTTTATCTATAATTTTTTTAGCTGATTTAACCGTTTTTACAATACCTCTTTCAATTAATTTACGGATAACGAAAGGTTTGTACAGCTCTGCAGCCATATTTTTTGGTAAACCGCATTCAAATAATTTTAATTCTGGCCCAACAACAATCACAGAACGTGCAGAATAATCAACACGCTTTCCTAGTAAGTTTTGACGGAAACGTCCTTGTTTTCCTTTTAAGGAATCTGATAATGATTTAAGTGGTCTGTTAGAATCTGTTTTTACAGCAGATGATTTTCGTGTATTATCAAATAATGAATCTACCGATTCTTGAAGCATACGTTTTTCGTTTCGTAAAATAACTTCAGGAGCTTTTATTTCAACCAATCTTTTAAGACGGTTGTTTCTAATAATTACTCTACGATATAAATCGTTTAAATCTGAGGTTGCAAAACGACCACCATCTAGTGGTACTAAAGGACGTAATTCTGGCGGAATTACAGGAATCACTTTCATGATCATCCATTCTGGACGATTTTCTCTGTTTTGATTGGATTCACGTAATGACTCAACTACTTGCAAACGCTTTAAAGCCTCTGTTTTACGTTGTTTAGACGTCTCTGTATTAGCCTTGTGGCGTAATTCATAAGACAAAGCCTCTAAATCAATTCTAGATAATAATTCAATTAAACATTCAGCTCCCATTTTAGCAAGGAACTTGTTTGGATCGTTATCATCTAAATATTGATTTTCTTGAGGAAGCGACTCTAGAATGTTTAAATATTCTTCTTCTGTTAAGAAATCCATTTGTTGTAATGGCTCTCCGTCAACATTTTTAGCATTACCTGGTTGAATGACTACATAACGTTCGTAGTAAATAATCATATCTAATTTCTTAGATGGTAATCCTAATAAATATCCAATTTTGTTTGGTAAAGAACGGAAATACCAGATATGAGCAATAGGCACTACTAAATTGATGTGACCTACTCTATCACGACGTACTTTCTTTTCTGTTACTTCAACACCACAACGGTCGCAAACGATTCCTTTGTAGCGAATTCTTTTATATTTACCACAAGCACA
Organism: Flavobacteriaceae bacterium CG_4_10_14_3_um_filter_33_47; assembly: GCA_002784145.1. Lineage (GTDB taxonomy): Bacteria > Bacteroidota > Bacteroidia > Flavobacteriales > Flavobacteriaceae > Yeosuana. The sequence goes on from PFKE01000088.1 coordinate 45,518, forward strand.
TTCGTAGTCTTTTACAGGACCAAAAATACGTTCGCAAAACAAACCATCTCGCTCTGGTTTGTGAGTTCGATAATTGATAGTTTCTGGTTTTAAAACTTCACCTTTTGACTCTGCTAAAATAGATTCAGGTGATGCTAAACCAATGGAGATTTTATTAAATCTCTGTACTGTATTCTTATCTTGTTTTCTTGCCATAATTTCTTATAGTATTCTGTATTCAGTGTTCAATGTTCAGTAAGTAGTACGCAGTTGAACTGTTTACTGAACACTGCTTACTGCTAACTATTTGTTTATTCCTCTAGTCTTATGTCTAATCCAAGGCCTTTCAATTCGTGCATCAACACATTGAATGATTCTGGTAGTCCTGGTTCTGGCATTGGTTCTCCTTTTACAATGGCTTCATACGTTTTTGCTCTTCCAATAACATCATCAGATTTTACTGTTAAAATTTCACGAAGTGTTGCGGAAGCACCGTATGCTTCAAGAGCCCAAACCTCCATCTCACCAAAACGTTGACCACCAAATTGGGCTTTACCACCAAGAGGTTGTTGTGTAATTAATGAGTAAGGACCTATGGAACGTGCGTGCATCTTATCGTCAACCATATGTCCTAATTTCAACATATAGATAACACCAACTGTTGCTGGCTGATCAAATCGTTGTCCGGTTCCACCATCATACAAATAAGTATGTCCAAATCTAGGAATTCCTGCTTCGTCCGTTAACTCGTTTATCTGATCTAAGGTAGCACCATCAAAAATAGGGGTTGCAAATGTGCGTCCCAATTTTTGTCCTGCCCAACCAAGAACAGTTTCATAAATCTGTCCAATATTCATACGAGAAGGTACTCCAAGAGGATTTAAAACGATGTCAACTGGCGTTCCATCTTCTAAGAATGGCATATCTTCATGTCGAACTATACGAGCTACAATACCTTTATTTCCGTGACGACCAGCCATTTTATCACCAACTTTTAACTTACGTTTTTTAGCAATATAAACTTTAGCTAACTTTATAATTCCTGCTGGCAATTCATCACCCACAGAAATGGTAAACTTTTCACGTCTTAAAGAACCTTGTAAATCGTTTTCTTTAATTTTATAATTATGGATTAAATCCGCTACTAAATCATTGGTATGATCATCAGTAGTCCATTTTCCTGATACTAAATGAGCATAATCATCAACAGCATTTAACATTTTAAGTGTGAATTTCTTACCTTTTGGCAATACTTCTTCACCTAAATCATTATAAATACCTTGAGCTGTTTTTCCGTTGACTATGTTGAATAATTTTTCGATTAAAACATTTTTTAAATCTTCAAATTTAGCTTCATAAACACCTTCTAGCTGTGCAATATCATCTTTGTCTTGAGCTCTTTTGCGCTTATCTTTTACCGCACGAGCAAATAATTTTTTATCAATGACAACGCCATTTAAGGATGGTGACGCTTTTAAAGATGCATCTTTTACATCTCCAGCTTTATCACCAAAAATAGCACGAAGTAATTTTTCTTCTGGCGTTGGGTCACTTTCACCTTTAGGTGTAATTTTTCCAATAAGAATATCGCCAGGTTTAACTTCAGCACCAATACGAATCATTCCGTTTTCATCTAAATCTTTGGTAGCTTCTTCTGAAACGTTAGGAATGTCGTTGGTTAATTCTTCGTTTCCTAATTTAGTATCTCTAACTTCTAATGAATACTCGTCAATATGGATGGAAGTAAAGATATCTTCTCTCACCACTTTTTCAGAAATTACAATAGCATCTTCAAAGTTATACCCTTTCCAAGGCATGAAGGCTACCTTCATGTTTCTACCTAAAGCCAATTCTCCTTTTTGGGTAGCATAACCTTCACAAAGAACTTGTCCCTTGGTTACTTTATCTCCTTTAACCACAATTGGTTTTAAATTGATGCTTGTACCTTGGTTAGTTTTTCTAAATTTTACCAAAGGATATGTTTTAACATCGCTATCAAAACTTACTTTTTCTTCATCTTCAGTACGATCGTACTTAATAACAATTTGCGTTGCATCAACATATTGTACAATACCATCGCCTTCTGCGTTGATTAGCACTCTAGAGTCTGAGGCTACTTGACGCTCTAAACCGGTTCCAACAATAGGCGCTTGAGGCAATAATAATGGTACTGCCTGACGCATCATGTTTGATCCCATCAATGCGCGGTTCGCATCATCATGCTCTAAGAATGGAATCAAAGATGCCGAAATGGATGATATTTGGTTTGGAGCCACATCGGTATAATGAAGTGCCGATGGGTCAATTACTGGGAAGTCTCCTTCCATTCTAGCAATAACCTTATCATGTAAAATTTTACCATTCTCATCAACTTTAACCGTTGCTTGAGCTATTAATTTTTCTTCTTCTTCTTCTGCACTTAAGTATATAGGAGCATTTTTAATATCCACTACACCGTTTTCAACTGGACGATATGGTGTTTCTATGAATCCCATAGAATTTACTTTAGCATAAACAGAAAGCGAAGAAATCAAACCAATGTTTGGTCCTTCCGGCGTTTCAATCGGGCATAAACGACCGTAATGTGTGTAGTGAACGTCACGCACCTCAAAACCTGCTCTTTCACGAGATAAACCACCTGGCCCTAATGCCGATAAACGGCGTTTGTGCGTAATCTCGGCTAATGGATTGGTTTGATCCATGAACTGAGATAACTGGTTTGTACCAAAGAATGAATTAATTACTGAAGACAATGTCTTAGCATTAATCAAATCAATTGGTGTAAACACTTCATTATCACGAACATTCATACGCTCACGAATAGTACGAGCCATACGAGCTAAACCAACACCAAACTGTTGAGATAATTGTTCACCTACCGTACGTACACGACGGTTAGATAAATGGTCAATATCATCAATCTCTGCTTTAGAGTTGATAAGTTCAATTAAATATTTAATGATGGTAATGATATCTTCTTTGGTAAGGACTTGCTTGTCCATACCTATATCAAGACCTAATTTTTTATTCATTCTATAACGACCTACTTCACCTAAAGAGTAACGTTGATCAGAAAAGAATAATTTATCTATAATACCGCGTGCTGTTTCCTCATCTGGCGGTTCAGCATTACGTAATTGTCTATATATATGCTCAACAGCCTCTTTTTCAGAATTTGTTGGATCCTTTTGTAAGGTATTATGTATGATGGCATAATCACCTTGTTGTGCACTTTCTTTGTGTAAAAGAATGGTTTGAACATCAGCTTCAATAATTTCCTCTACATTATCCTTATCAAGAACAGTATCACGATCCAATACAATTTCGTTACGCTCTATAGATACTACTTCACCAGTATCTTCGTCCACAAAATCTTCATGCCAAGTATTAAGAACACGAGCAGCAAGCTTGCGACCTAATACTTTCTTTAATCCAGATTTTGATACTTTTACTTCTTCAGCAAGATCAAAAATCTCTAAGATATCTTTATCACGTTCAAAACCTATAGCTCTAAACAATGTGGTTACAGGTAATTTCTTTTTTCTATCAATGTAAGCATACATTACCTGATTAATATCGGTAGCAAATTCAATCCAAGAACCTTTAAAAGGGATAACTCTTGCAGAATACAGTTTTGTTCCATTAGCATGGAAAGATTGCCCAAAGAAAACACCCGGTGAACGATGTAATTGTGACACAACAACACGTTCAGCACCATTGATAACAAAAGTGCCACTAGGTGTCATGTAAGGAATTGTACCCAAATACACATCTTGTACAATGGTTTCAAAATCCTCATGTTCAGGATCAGTACAATACAATTTAAGCCTTGCCTTTAATGGAACGCTATATGTAAGACCTCTTTCAATACACTCATCAATAGCATATCTAGGTGGGTCAACAAAATAATCTAAGAATTCTAAAACGAATTGATTACGAGAATCTGTAATAGGAAAGTTCTCCATAAAGGTATTGTAAAGACCTTCATCTCCTCTTTCTTCAGATTTAGTTTCTAATTGGAAAAAATCCTGAAAGGATTTAATCTGAATATCCAAGAAATCTGGGTATTCTGTTCTATTTACAATAGATGAGAAATTTAATCTTTCAGCTTGTGTTGATAACATCAATGGACGGAATTATGATTAAAAAATAATAGTTAAAGCGTATCTAATGATTATATACGCAAAATGGTTTAGGTCTTGAAGTTAATCTTCAGACCTAAACCTTTGTATTGTTTGGTTGTTAAGCTTACTTAAGCTCAACCTCAGCGCCAGCTTCTTCTAAAGATGCTTTTAACCCTTCAGCTTCGTCTTTAGAAACTGCTTCTTTAATTGGGCTTGGTGCATTATCAACTAATTCTTTAGCTTCTTTTAAGCCTAGACCAGTTAACTCTTTTACTAATTTAACTACAGCTAATTTAGATGCTCCAGCTGCTTTTAGTATAACATCAAACTCAGTTTGAGCTTCAGCTACATCTTCTCCACCGGCAGCAGGTCCAGCAGCAACTGCAACTGCAGCAGCAGCAGGCTCTATACCATACTCTTCTTTTAAAATAGTAGCTAACTCGTTTACTTCTTTTACTGTTAAGTTAACTAATTGTTCTGCGAAATCTTTTAAATCTGCCATTTTTCTATCGTTTTTAATAAATTTTTAAATTTTAATATAATTGTAATAAAGTGCGTACTTTTTTAATACTATCCTTCTTTTTCAGATAATGTTTTAAGAATTCCAGCTAGTTTTCCACCGCTTGATTTAAGTGCTGAAATAACGTTTTTAGCAGGCGATTGTAGTAATCCTATAATCTCTCCTAATAACTCTTCTTTAGACTTGATATCAACTAACATGTCTAATTGGTTATCGCCAATATAAACGCACTCCTCAATAAAAGCACCTTTTAATAAAGGTTTCTCTGATTTTTTACGGAACGTTTTTATTAACTTAGCTGGTGCATTACCTGTTTCTGAATACATCACAGATGTATTACCTTTTAAAACAGAAGGAAGGTCTCCAAATTCTTTATCTGAAGCTTCCATTGCTTTTTCAAGCAAGGTATTTTTTACTACTGCTAACTTTACGTTTGCTTTAAAACAAGCACGACGTAAGTCTGAGGTTGTTGCTGCATTTAATCCGGAAATATCTGCTAAATAGATATTTGCATTATTAGCTAATTCTGCCGTTAACTCCTCAATTACTTGTGATTTTTCTTCTCTTGTCATAATAAAAGTTTTTAACTAATTAATTAACTTTTGGATCAACAGCAACACTAGGACTCATAGTACTAGAGATAGAAATACTCTTTACATAAGTACCTTTAGAAGCGGTTGGTTTAAGTTTAATTAATGTATGAATTAGTTCATTAGCATTTCCTGCAATTTTATCTGCACTAAATGATGCTTTTCCAATTGGAGCATGTACAATACCTGTTTTATCAACTTTAAAGTCAATTTTACCAGCTTTGACCTCTGCTACCGCTTTGGCAACATCCATGGTTACAGTTCCTGTTTTTGGATTTGGCATTAAACCACGTGGGCCTAAAATACGACCTAAAGGGCCTAATTTACCCATAACGCTAGGCATGGTTATAATCACATCAACATCAGTCCAACCGTTCTTGATTTTATCAAGATAATCATCTAACCCAACATAATCCGCTCCTGCTTCTTTAGCTTCTGCTTCTTTATCTGGAGTTACTAATGCTAAAACTTTCATGTCTTTACCAGTACCATGAGGTAATGATACAACGCCTCTTACCATTTGATTCGCTTTTCTAGGATCAACTCCTAATTTTATTGCGATATCAACAGATGCATCAAATTTTGTAAAGGTTATATCTTTAACCAATTCTGATGCTTCATTAATAGAATAAAGTTTTCCTTTTTCTATTTTTGCTAAAGCTTCTTTTTGCTTTTTTGTTAATCTTGCCATTTTTTAATGTCTTTAATAGATTAATTTGGTGCGTTTCCGGTTACGGTTATACCCATAGACCTAGCAGTACCAGCAATCATTCTCATAGCAGATTCTATAGTAAATGCATTTAAATCTACCATTTTGTCTTCTGCTATTGTTTTAATCTGATCCCATGAAACTTTAGCTACTTTTTTTCGGTTTGGTTCTCCAGAACCTTTTTTTAATTTGGCCGCTTCTAATAATTGTACTGCAGCTGGAGGCGTTTTAATTACAAAGTCAAATGATTTGTCTTTGTAAACGGTGATAACCACAGGTAATACTTTACCTGGCTTATCTTGTGTTCTAGCATTAAACTGCTTACAAAACTCCATGATATTTACTCCAGCAGCACCTAAAGCGGGTCCAACCGGTGGCGACGGATTCGCAGCACCTCCCTTAACTTGTAGTTTAACTACTTTACCAATTTCTTTTGCCATTTTTAATAATTTAATTTGATATGCTTCTTAAATTGAAGCTGAAGAGCATATCTATTTTAGTGTAACAATTATTATACTTTTTCAACCTGCATATAACTTAGCTCTAATGGTGTTTTTCTTCCAAAAATTTTAACCATCACTTCTAGTTTACGCTTTTCTTCATTTATCTTTTCAATAGTTCCATCAAAGCCATTAAATGGCCCATCTATAACCTTAACCGTTTCTCCCTTTGTAAATGGAATAGAAACATTTGCATCAGCATCTACCGTTAATTCATCGACCTTGCCTAGCATTCTGTTAACTTCAGATTGTCTTAAAGGAACTGGATCGCCTCCTTTGGTTTCACCTAAAAAACCAATAACATTAGTTACTGCTCTTATGATGTGTGGAATTTCTCCAGATAAATTTGCTTGAATCATAATGTAACCTGGAAAATAAACCTTTTCCTTGTTAATTTTTTTTCCATTACGGATTTGAATTACTTTTTCTGTTGGAACTAATACCTGATCAACATAATCTTGAAGACCTAAACGAGCAATTTCATTTTCGATATACGTCTTGATTTTATTTTCTTGACCGCTTACCGCTCTAACAACATACCATTTTTTTCCACTTACTTCAGACATAGATTTAGATTTTACTGTTAATTGATTAATTGAAAGTAAAACGTAATCAATTTACTGAATACGGTATCAACGCCCCAAATTGCCAAAGAAAATACTATTGAAAAAACTGCTACTAATACCGTTAAGCTTTGAGCTTCAGCTCTTGGTGTCCAACTTACGTTATTTTTAAGCTCTTCAAATGATTCTTTTATGTAACTTACAATTCCAGCCATTTATATTTATTTTTATTAGTACGAATTAAAAACATTTATTAGGAATGCTTTTTTGTCTCGCATTATCTTTTAAAGATTTATGCTTTAAAAGGGTTTAATTTTTCCAAGCACGGGTTGAGAGACTCGAACTCCCGACACCTGGTTTTGGAGACCAGTGCTCTACCAACTGAGCTAAACCCGTAAATATAAGTCAAGGTATTCCATAAACATGGAATACCTTTCTTATTATTTAATTATACTATGATTAGTCTAAAATCTCAGTTACTTGACCAGCACCTACAGTTCTACCACCTTCACGGATAGCGAAACGTAAACCAACATTCATAGCAATTGGTTGGATTAACTCAACCGTAATTGTTAAGTTATCACCAGGCATAACCATCTCAACACCTGAAGGTAAAGAAATAGTACCCGTTACATCTGTTGTACGAACATAAAACTGTGGACGGTAATTGTTGTGGAATGGTGTATGACGACCACCTTCTTCTTTTTTCAGGATATAAACCTCAGCTTTAAATTTAGCGTGTGGAGTTACAGAACCTTTTTTACAGATTACCATACCTCTAGAGATTTGGGTTTTTTCAATACCTCTTAATAAAATCCCTACGTTATCTCCAGCTTCACCTCTATCTAATATTTTACGAAACATTTCAACTCCTGTGATAGTAGATGCTAATTTTTCAGCACCCATACCAATAATATCAACAACATCACCAGTATTAGCAATACCTGTTTCGATACGACCTGTAGCAACAGTTCCACGACCAGTAATTGAGAATACATCTTCAATTGGCATTAAGAATGGTTTATCAATATCACGAGGTGGTAATTCAATCCAGCTATCAACAGCATCCATTAATTGCATGATTGATGGTACCCATTTATCATCACCATTTAATCCTCCTAGAGCAGATCCTAAGATAACAGGAGTATTATCACCATCATATTCATAAAATGATAATAAATCTCTGATTTCCATTTCAACTAACTCTAATAATTCTTCATCATCAACCATATCCACTTTGTTCATGAATACAACCAATCTAGGAATACCAACTTGACGACCTAATAAAATGTGCTCACGAGTTTGTGGCATAGGACCATCAGTAGCAGCAACAACAATAATGGCACCATCCATTTGAGCAGCACCAGTAACCATGTTTTTTACATAATCTGCGTGACCTGGACAGTCAACGTGGGCATAGTGACGATTTGCAGTTGAGTACTCAACGTGAGATGTATTAATTGTAATACCTCTTTCTTTTTCTTCAGGAGCGTTATCAATAGAATCGAAACTTCTCATTTCTGATAATCCAGCTTTTGCCAATACCATTGTAATAGCCGCTGTTAAAGTTGTTTTACCGTGATCTACATGTCCAATTGTACCAATGTTTAAGTGTGGTTTGGAACGATCAAAATTTGCCTTTGCCATGTTTAATTTATTTAATCTTAGTTATATAATAATATTAGTGTCTATTTTCATTTAAACTTTTATAGAGCCAATGACGGGAATTGAACCCGTGACCTCTTCCTTACCAAGGAAACGCTCTACCCCTGAGCTACACCGGCTTTAAAAAAGAGCGGGAGACCGGGTTCGAACCGGCGACATTCAGCTTGGAAGGCTGACGCTCTACCAACTGAGCTACTCCCGCATTATTTTAAAAATCCTATGTTAAAAATGTGGGGAGAGCAGGATTCGAACCTGCGAAGGTGAAACCAACAGATTTACAGTCTGTCCTCGTTGGCCGCTTGAGTATCTCCCCAATTTAAAACTTTTCACTCTTTTAAAGAACTTGAGCCGATAGAGGGACTCGAACCCACGACCTGCTGATTACAAATCAGCTGCTCTAGCCAGCTGAGCTACATCGGCTTTTCTTACTTTTTTCACACAAAAAAAGTCCGCTATTTCTAACGGACTGCAAATGTATAGATTTATTTTTTTAATCAAAACATTTTTCAATAAATTTTATTACAAATTTGCTCTTAATTTTTCTTTTCTCTTTTTTAACTGTCTTTCTAATGATGCAGCAGCCATGTCTACACCTTCTTCAAAGGTCTTACATTGCTTTTTAACTACAAAACTATCACCTGGCACACTAACCCTTGCCTCAAATATTTTATTTTCTTTATCACTTGTGTTTTCAACTTTTAAATACACATCTGACGAAATGACTTTATCATAAAATATTTCCAACTTATCCATACGCTTTTGAATGAAATCTAACAGTTTTTTGTCGGCGGTAAAATTGACTGATTGTGTGTTTACTTTCATACTTTTATTTTTTAGGTTATACAAAATTTTACTGTTCTATTTTTTACTTCTAGGATGTGCATTAACATGTACTTTTTTTAACTCTGCAATACTATTATGAGTATAAACTTGAGTGGCAGCTAAACTTGAATGTCCTAAAAGTTCTTTAACAGCGTTTAAATCTGCACCTTGATTTAATAAATGTGTTGCAAAAGAATGCCTTAAAATATGTGGACTCTTTTTAACTTTTGAAGATGCTATACTAAAATACTCAATTATTATTCTGTAGACAAGTGTTTCATATATTTTAACGCCATTTTTTGTTAAAAATAAGTTATGGTTATCTTGAATATTTGTTAGTTCACTTCGTTTCTTGATATATTTAATGAGGGTATTTAATACGGGTTTTATTAATGGTATGATCCGTTCTTTATTTCGCTTTCCTAAAACCTTCAATGTCTTGGTATTAAAATCGACACTCGTAATTTTTAAATCTACTAATTCTATTCGTCTTATTCCTGTTGAATAAAAAAGCTCTATAATTAATTTATTTCTTATGCCTTCAAAATCATCTTCAAAATGTAATTCATCAAGCACCATGCTAATTTCAGTTTCTGAAAAAGGTATTTGAACTTTTTTACTGGTTTTTAATGCTTTGTGCTTAACTAATGGATTGGTTTTAATATCTCCTACTTTTAAAAGATATTTATAATAGGTGTTTAAAGAGGATACTTTTCTGTTTATACTTCGGTTGGATATATTTTTATCTACCAAGGAAACAATCCATTGTCTTATTTGAGGGTAATTTACATTTTGTATGTCTTCTGTCTCATATTCGGCATTGATAAACGTTTTAAAATTTTCCAAATCTTGTTGATAGGCTTTAACCGTAAGCCTTGAGTAATTTTTCTCCAGCAGTAAATAATCTATAAATGATTTGAAAGGCATTTTTGCACTTATTTAGTTTAAGTTAAATGTACAAAGTTTTTATTGGGATTTAGGTTTAGAGCAAAAAAATCCCGCTTGAAGCGGGATTTTTATATATGCTTATGAAGTTAATTATATATCCTCTGCATCTCTTAAACCTTGAATGTATTGCGCTTTTTGAATTTGCGCTCTACGTTCTACTGAAGGCTTTGTAAATTGTTTACGAGTTTGCAATTGACGTTTAATGCCTGTTTTATCAAACTTTCTTTTAAAACGCTTTAACGCTCTATCTATATTTTCTCCTTCTTTAATGGGTATTATTAACATAGTGTCTTAACCTCCTCTCTTTTAAATTTTGGTGTGCAAATATATAAATAATTCTGAATTTAAGATTCTGTATTCCAAATTATTTTATGTTACTGGCTTATACTCTTTTTTATCAATAATAATTCTTGCTAAAATCTCTCTGAGAATTTCTGAAGTTCCTCCACCTATAGGCCCTAGCCTACTATCTCGGAATAAACGCGCCATGGGATAGTTTTCCATATAACCATAACCTCCAAGAAACTGAAGACATTGATAAATAACGTCATCGGCCATTTTAGTGGATTTTAGTTTTGACATGGTTGCCTCTTTAACCATATATTCATTATTATTCAATCTAAAAGCCACTGAGTAATTAAACTCCTTACACATTTCCATCTCAGTATATAAGTCAGCAATGGAATGTCTTAAAGCCTGAAATCTATCTATAGCCTTCCCAAAAGCTTCCCTTTCAGACATATATTGTAAGGCATATTCTAAAGCATATTCTGCACGAGCATGAGCATTGATTCCCATAATTAAACGCTCTAAGGCAAAATGTTGCATAATGTATCCAAAACCAGCATTTTCTTCGCCTAAAAGATTTTTACAAGGTATTTTAACATTATCAAACGCAATTTCGCCAGTATCTGATGCTTTCCAACCTAATTTATCCAATTTTGTTGCCGACAAACCTTCAGAATCTCTATCCACAACAAATATACTGATACCTTTATTGCCGAGTTCTGGATTTGTCTTAGCTGTGACAATTAAATAATCACTATAAACACCATTGGTTATAAAGGTTTTGGAGCCATTTAGAATATAATAATCTCCATCTTTAACAGCAGTACTGCGCATAGCTGCAACATCACTTCCGCCAAAAGGCTCAGAAATACATAAACAACCTATTTTGTCTCCAGAAATGCTTGGGGTTAAATAGCGTTGTTTAATATCATGATTTCCTTCTTTGTTTAAATGAGTCATTGCCAAATAAACATGGGCCCAAATAGCAGCTGCAAAACCACCTGAGTTTATTTTTTGAAGTTCTTCTAAAAGAATTACGGCGTAAAAAAGGTCTAAATTTAATCCGCCATAAGCCTCTGGATATGATATTCCAAAAAAGCCCATATCGCCAAATTTTTTCCAAATGAATCTATCTATAGACCCTGACTTTTCCCATTTTTCAATATGTGGAACTACTTCTTTCTTTAAAAAATCTTGAATACTTTCCCTAAAAAGTTTATGCTCTTCTTTGAAGTACATACTGTTCATAAACGCTATTTTTTTTATTTTTTTAATCGAGCGACAAATATAATTTAATTATCTCGATTTTATTAATTGGGAAGTCTTTAACTTTTGTTAAATCGTCAAGAGATTTAAATCCTTCTCTTAATTGCCTTTGTTCGATGATGTTATAGGCAAGTTCATAATCGATATGTTGCACCGTGACCAACTCATCAACAGTAGCCGTATTTAAATTGATTTTTTGGATTTGTCTTGGTGTTTTTACCGTAAACTCCTCGGTTATTTTCTGAATAACTTCCGGAGTTAAGCCAAAAACATCTTGCAGTTGAATATCTGAAATAAAACCACCTTTAAAACTACTTCTTAGTTTGATTATTTTTTCTGAATAATACTTTCCTATGCCATTAATTATTTGCAATTGCACTGCTGTTGCAGTATTTAAATCTTGCTTTTGGGCAAATGTTTTTGGTGTATTACTATAAGATGATGATGTACCTGATGTTGTATCTGTAACCCATTCTGGAAATTTAAAATAAGGCGATATTTGATTTAATAAGGAATCTGAAACCCGTGTAACCTCTTGAAATTGTTTAACAGAATTAATCCATTCTCCTTGATTTCTAAATTTTAATAGTCTATCAATTTCTTCAGGATTCATTCCTAAAGTGTACCCTTTATAATCGGTTATGTAATTAGGGTTGAAAGGGTGAATTTTTGGTTTCTTTTTTTCTAATTCAATGTTCCTTAAAGAATCTATTTCTTGCTCATATTTTTTTAATTCTTTTGAATTTACTTGATATTCTGGAACCGAGGTGTTCAGGAAAAAATATAAACATTGTAAAACTATGATGACTAGAACCAATAAAAAAATCCCATTTCGTTGACTTCTAGTAAACTTGAAATGGGATTTCATATAAATGTATTAATTAGTTACATATGTTTTGTAATATCTTCAGCACCATCAAGAATTGCTTCCTTTTTAATAGAAATAGCATTAAGATATCGTTTCATTTCTTGTCTTACTTTAGGAAATAAGAAAAATAATCCAATCATATTAGGGAAAACTAAAGCTAAAATCATGGCATCAGAAAATTTAATGACAGCATCTAAAGTGGCAGCTGCTCCAATAACGACAAAAATCAAGAACAATATTTTATAAACTAAATCTGCCATTTTTCCTTTTCCGAACAAATATTTCCATGCTTGTAAACCATAATAAGACCAAGAAATCATGGTTGAAAAAGCAAATAATACAATGGCAATAGTTAATACATAAGAAAAATGAGGGATCACAGAATCAAAAGCCATGGACGTTAAATCTACCCCACTTATGGTATTTCCATTAGAATTTAAAATAACGCTGCTTCCGTGTTCTGCAGTGTAATTAAATACAGACTGAACGTCCGTTCCATTAATATTAAAGAAAATAATAACTAAAGCCGTCATGGTACAAATAACAACAGTATCAATAAAAGGTTCTAGCAATGCTACAACACCTTCTGAAGCAGGATATTTTGTCCTTACAGCAGAATGGGCAATAGCGGCAGATCCTGCTCCAGCCTCGTTTGAGAATGCGGCTCTCTGAAAACCAACAATTAAAACACCAACGAGTCCACCCAATCCCGCCATTGGTGTGAAAGCTCCTTCAATAATTAAACTGAAAGCTGTATCAATATCACTAAAATTTGCAAAAATTATTACTAAAGAGGCCAAGATATAAAGCCCAGCCATAAAAGGCACAATCTTTTCAGTAATACTAGCAATACGCTTAATACCACCAATGATTACAACACCTACTAGCGCAGCCAATACAATACCTATAATAACACCCGTTGAACCACCTTGCAAATTAAATAAAGTACTTAACTGAACAGCAGCCTGATTTGATTGAAAAGCATTACCACCTCCAAAAGATGCACCAACACAAAGTACAGCGAACAATATGGCTAATACCTTTCCAAAACCAGCAAAACCAATTTCTTTCATTCCTTTTGAAAGGTAATACATAGGCCCACCATAAACGGTGCCATCTTTTCCTATATCTCTGTATTTTACTCCAAGAGTACATTCAACAAACTTGGTAGACATTCCTAATAACCCACAAACAATCATCCAAAAAGTAGCTCCTGGTCCACCGAGGCCAATAGCAACTGCCACACCAGCAATATTACCTAGTCCTACTGTACCCGAAACAGCTGTTGCCAAAGCTTGAAAATGAGACACTTCGCCATGAGCACTTTCGTCTCTAATAGTATTGGGAATATCTTCAACCGCTAAGGCTTCATCGTTATTATAGAGTTTATCAACACCATGCTTCTCAATATCTACATACTTACCTCTAACTGTGCTTATAGCCGTCCAAAATTTAGTAATGCTTGGAAATTTGAAATAGACAGTAAAAAATGTTGCGCCAAGAACTAAAAGAAGTACAACAAAAGGAATTCTATATTCTCCAACAGGAACCTTTGTTAAAATAAATCCTTCCCACCAAGTAGCAAAAGGCATAAAGGCATCATTTACTTTTTCGTCAAGGCCTTTTTCTGTAATTTCTTGAGCAAACGTTAAAAAAGGTAAAATTAAAGTGAAAATTGAAAGAAAATATTTCTTCATAAGGTTCTTGTGTTAGTTAGATTTTTTTGAATAATTCTTATTAAAAAGCAGCAAGATGCTAAAAAAAAATGGTTTTTTAAAAAAACTGTTGTTAAAATAAAACATTCTCTAATCTATGTTGTACTGAGAATTTAACACATCTATTTGTTCTGGTCTCCCTAAAACAATGATTTTAGAATTTGGTACAAGTTTAATATCTGCTTCCGGATTTACAATATATTCTCCTTTTTCATTCTTATATCCTATGACCGTGCAGCCTGTTTTTCTTCTTAAATCTAAATCTTTAATGGTTTTAATGTCTTTGGTATTGTATAATTTTTCTACGGCAACTTCTTCAATGTTAATATCAGATTTTCCAACAATGGATAAGTTATCTAAAAACTCCATTAAACCAGGCACAACCACTAATGATGCCATGTGGTCTCCACCAATTTTATCAGGTAAAATCACATTGTTGGCACCTGCAAATTTGAGTTTATCGTAAGAAGAATCTTGCGATGCTCTACTTATAATATTGATGTTTTTATTTATTTGCCTTGTAGAAAGTACTACAAAAAGGTTATCGGCATCACTGGGTAAAGCCGAAATAAAACAGGAAGCTCTATCTACACCAGCTTTTAAAAGAACCTCATCTTCATTGGCATTTCCTATAACATGAGGCACATTATCAAACATGAGTCTTTCCAGAACATCTTTATCTCTTTCTATAACAACAAAGGAACGTTTATAAGCCGCTAACTTTCTGGCAGCTTGTTTACCATTTCTACCATAGCCACAAATAATGATGTGGTTTTTGTAACTGTCTATCAATTTTTGCATCTTTTTTTGTTTTAACGCTTCAATATTATTTTTACTCAAAATATATTCTGTTATAATGGATAAGGCATAACCAACCACCACTATACTTATTAAAATTAGAAAAATTGTAAAAATTTTAGATGGATCATTTAGCGGAACCACTTCGCCAAACCCAACCGTTGAAATGGTAATAACGGTCATGTAGAGCGCATCAATCCAAGAATAATTTGAAATAACCTTAAAACCAACAATACCAAAGGTTAATACCAATAATAACAGCAATATGGCTGTATAAACTTTCTTTCTAAAAAATACTAAGAGTGGATTCATAAATCAAATACCGATGAGCGTTTGGTATATAATAAATCTTTTATGCGCATCCAGAAGGCAATAAATACATAAAGGGCAAAACCAAATCCAACGGTTACAAAAGTTAGATACATAAAGGATGTGCGAACTACCTTGGCTCTTATTCCTAATCTATCGGCTATGCGCTGACACACATAATATCCATGTTTTTGAAAATACAATAAGGCTTTGTAAAAAATATTCATTGGTTAATCATTATTTGGCAAAAATAGTTTGCTGCACATTATTTTAATTAAAACCAACCCTTTTCTTAGGCTTAATTCAGGATGCAAATTAATGATTTCCTACTAATATTGCACTACCTATAGCACAATGTAAACACCTATTTTTAATACAATACTCGTTTTTAAGCTGAATTAATGCTTGAGATTGCAAGGCTGATTTTGCTATGGGTTTTAACGATTCAAATTTATCGACAATATTATTTTTTTCTGAAGCTATTTTTTGAATCAGTTTTAAAAGATCTTCATCCATTTGCTTTCCTAATTTAAGAGCATAACAAAACTTAATAGGAATGATGGTATTTATCAGCAATAAATCAATAAATGATTTTGTTACCATCTTTTTGGATGCTTTTGAGGTTTTAGAAAATGTATAATGCGATTCCCAAAATGAGGTTGCTGTTACCGAAAATAAATCATAACATTCCGTGATGGTTTTTAATTCAATAACTTTAGAAAATAGGTTTTGATTTTGATTATATAAACTGGCAAATTGCGACAATCGAATGGTTGGAAAATTTGGTGGACGTAATCTAAAAAACTGTATTGGTAAAACATTTTGGTTTGACAGATTAAATTTGCGTTTTAAAAAGTGGTATTCCTTCTGTAAATTTAAATAATAGACCTCTTGAATATCGTCCTCTAACAATCCTGCCTGACCCATAAACAAAGATTCTAAAGCTATTGCATTGGATTGTAGTTTTCTTATAATAGAAAAAACAATGCTATTGGAAATACTTAAAAAAGCATCGGCATTGACTTTCAAACCAAAATTTTTGATTAACATTTTAAACAACACGGCTTCCCAATCATTTTTTGACGCTTTTAAAAGCTCTTGTATCGTTTCAGATTTTTTCTCGAGACGTTCAACATACAAACGTTCTAGCCAATGATTTACAATAAAATCATCAACACCCGGAAAATCATGCTCACAATTAATCCATTTTTGGGTTTTTGAAAACAGCTTTACATAATTATTTAAGGCTTCTTTTGAAACGTATTGCTTTAACTCTAAAGTAGGAATTTTGCTGTGGTCTTTTCTAAACACGTCGGTATCATACTCCCAAACCACATGAAGAATCACGTTATCATAATTAACATCGGTTTCATGATTATGCAAATACCAATCAGATGATTTTACATGAATTTCAACATTACCAGCCCAAAGTTGTTTTCCAATTCGTATTTGAGCATTAAAAAAATCAGGTCCAGAATTTAAGTTATGCGTTCCAACAGACGTTATAAAAACCAAATCTCCATGGATGGTTTTCACATTTGAAACCTCAAATTTTTTATGTTTCCAGATGTAATGTAAAAAATCTTCTTGCATCCTACTAAACTAATAAAACCAATACAATTTAAATAGATATTTTTTTGTAATTTAAAACAAACTATTTACAAAAAGCACGGTCTAAGTAATAAAAGCTGCGCGTTTTGAACCGAGATACTGAACTTATAAAAAAACTTAAAAATCCAGAGCTTAAAAATGAGGCCTTCAAGGATTTACTTGATTTATATCAAGAACGCCTATATTGGCATATAAGGAAGATTGTTATTACGCACGACAATGCCAACGATGTATTACAAGAAACCTTTATAAGAATATTTAGAGGCATGGATAGTTTTAAAGAAAAAAGCTCCTTACACACTTGGATGTACAAAATTGCCTATAATGAATCCCTGCGTTTTATTGAAAAGAATAAGTTACAAACCTCGGTTTCTATAGAGCAAGACCACAATACTTATATTAAAAACTTAACTCAAGACGAGTTTTTTAATGGCAATGAACTTCAATTAAAATTTAACGAGATTATTTCAAAACTACCCAGCAAACAACAGCGCGTATTTCAAATGAAATATTTTGACGATTTGAGTTTTCGTGAAATCTCAGACCTTTTAGATATTAGTGAAAACACCCTGAAATCTGCATACTATACTGCCGTAAAAACCATTGAAGACAACATATTAGCTGAATGCTAAAACAAACTATTTACAAAAACATAGGTCAAATATTAAAATAAAAACAACCACATGAAAAAATTAAAACTACATAAAGAAGATCTTTCAAGATTGCATAAAGACAAGCTTGGCATGGACATTCCTGAAGATTTCTTTGCAAAATCAAAGGAAAACATTCTTAACAAGGTTATAGAACCCGAAACACCAAAGCAAACTGTTTTTTGGTTAAGACCAATCATTGCTTATCCTATTGCAGCAAGCATTATTCTAGCCATTGCCATAACGTTTTGGATGAAAAACAATCCCTCAGAAATTAAAAATCAAATGTCTAATACTGAAGCTATTAAATTGATAAGCCCAGATTTACTTGAAAGCGATTTTTTAATAGCATCACTTATGGTGTCTGATTCAGAAATGAATGATTATTTAGACCGTTATCTTATAAAAAACGTTGTGATTGAAGCCGAATTATCTGAACAACAATTAGAAAATATCTTTATTAATTCTGTTTTAATAGAAGACTCCTTAATAAACCATTACTTGGATAAAAGCCTCATTGAAAATATAGTTTTATAATTTCAAACTATTTCAAGATTTAAGGTTCTAAGTAATAAAGCACATATAAATAAATTAAATTATTATCTCATGAAAACAACACATTTAAAAACAGTCATCGCATTATTCAGTATGGTAATGCTTTTAACCACAGGAAGCACTCTTTTTGCACAAACAGATGATTACACGCCCATTATGAAGCAATTAACACTTCAACAAAAAGACATGTTGCAAACACAGCGTCAATTAATGTTAAAAAACAGAGAGCAACTTAAAGCTTCTTTAACAGATGCACAGTTAGCCATTTTACAAGACCAAACTCAAACCAAAGATCAAATAAGATTACGTTTGAGAGAAACATTTACCGACGCTCAAAAACAAATGGTTCAAAGTCAAGAAGGACAATTACGTCAAGTAAGAGAACAATTCAGACAATCATTAACTCAAGAACAAAGACAAATGCTACAAGAACGTATGCATCAAACCAGACAATCTTCTGGTCAAGGTGAAATGAGAAACGGCGAAGGACTTGAAGCAGGTGGCGGAAATGGAGAACGTATTAGAGGAAATGGTGGAAACGGTAATGGAAATGGAGGCAGCTAAAAATCTCTAAAAAATGAAAACTCATTCATTATTTAACAAACACTTATTAACCTTTTGGTTGCTACTGTTTACAGTGGCAACCTCTGTTAATTTATATGCCCAAGAAACCAAAGAAGATGACGCCATAGATATCCTTCTAGACGAACTTTTTTTTAATGATGAACAATTTATCAATGATATTCTAGATTCTTTCAATACCTATCATTTTATATACACCAACGTATCTTTCAATAGTAATACTTTTTTTACGGGTAGAGATTCTGGTGTTGATCAGTTTAATATAGTTCCGCAAATATCCTATTACAGTGCTTCTGGATTTAACATGAGTGTTTCCGGCATTTATTATGAATCTTTTATTCCTAATTGGGACTTTACCAATGTCTCACTTGGTTATTACAACACCATAGGGAAAAACAAGCTTTTTAATTATAACCTTGGTTATACCCGATATTTTTACGCTAACGGTTGGGACACCTTTACAAACTCCATAGATTTAAGTTTTGGCGTTAGAAATAAAAAAAGAACACTAGGCACCAAACTGGCAACTTCTTATTTGTTTGGAACCGATCAATCCTTTCAATTGGTATCCCGCACGTATGCTAATATAAATTTAGCTAAAGAAAAAAATTTCAACTTAAACTTCAGGCCACAAATTAGCTTTACTGCAGCGCAACAAACAACCGCTCTGGAACAATTAAATACCATAGGTGATGTTACTACGGTTGAATACATTTTTAATGATGTTTTCGATCTTTTAAACACTCAAATAAACATTCCTTTAAGTTTATCCACCAAATCATGGGATTTTGAATTGGGATACAACATAAACTTGCCTTCACGCTTGAAAACAGAACCTGAGTTAAAATCAACCAGTTTTTTTAGTATTTCTATAGGCTACTTAATTGATCTCAAATAAAAAACTTTCATGTATTATTAAAACATAATTTTTTCTATCAATTTTCTAAAAAAAGCCCATCCATAAGAAGTTAAAAAGTTTTGAATAACTCGTTTTAAAGGTTTGCTTAAACGTTCATAAATGTGTAACTTTAGGTCTTATTAAAAACCATGCAAACAAACCTTCTTATTATCTATTCATCGGTAGATGGGCAGACCTTAAAAATTTGTAATGCGCTTACAAAACAACTGGAAGAACACCAGCAACCGGTTGACTTATTTTCAATTGACACCTTTCAAGGAGACTTAAGTGCCTACAGCAAAATTGTTATTGGATCGAGCATTCGCTATGGGGTTCACAACAAAAAAATAATTGAGTTTATAAAAAGCCATAAAGAAGAACTGGAATCTAAAACCTCGGTGTTTTTTTCAGTGAATTTGGTAGCCAGAAAACCTGAAAAAAGCGCACCTGAGACAAACACATATGTGGTTAAGTTTTTTAAAACTATCGACTGGAAACCTACCTTGGTTGAAGTATTTGCCGGAAAAATAGATTATAAAAAATATAGCTTTTTTGACCGCATTATGATTCAGCTTATCATGTGGATGACGCATGGACCTACCAACAGAGATGCCGAAATTGAATACACAAAATGGGATCGGGTCCATGCCTTTGGCGAAAAACTTCGCACTCTTTAAAGCTATGGAACAATTAACGCTTACCACGCCAGCATTGCTGTTTTCTGCCATCTCATTAATTATGTTGGCTTACACCAACCGCTTTTTAGCCTATGCCGCTGTTATTAGAAGTTTGCATGATAAATACCTTCAAAAAAAAGATAAATCATACATAGACCAGATAAAAAACATTAAAAAGCGTTTGTACCTTACCAGATCCATGCAAATATTTGGGATAAGCAGCTTGTTGCTTTGCGTCCTTACCATGTTTTTAATTTATGTACAACAACACACCATTGCGATCTGGGTCTTTGGAGTAGCCCTTATTTTATTAATCATTTCATTAGGCTTGCTAATTAAGGAAATTCAAATTTCCGTTAAAGCTTTAGAGCATCATATCAAGGATATAGAGAATAATTTA
>PFKE01000071.1 GCA_002784145.1 Flavobacteriaceae bacterium CG_4_10_14_3_um_filter_33_47
AGAGACGTTTTTAACGCTAGAGGCGCAAATGCCATGGCCATTCTGTGGTCATTGTATGTAGCAACAGCTACCATACTATGGA
Source organism: Flavobacteriaceae bacterium CG_4_10_14_3_um_filter_33_47 (assembly GCA_002784145.1). Classification (GTDB taxonomy): domain Bacteria; phylum Bacteroidota; class Bacteroidia; order Flavobacteriales; family Flavobacteriaceae; genus Yeosuana. The sequence continues at coordinate 83 of PFKE01000071.1, forward strand.
TAGATTTGGCTTCAGAAAGTTGCAAGGACTCATTCGTAATTTTAACGTGGCCGCCAAATTTTTCAATTTCAGTTTTTAAAGCAACCAATCTATCGGTCTCTTTTATTTTTAGGGTATGAAGTCCTTTTAAATCGCAAGAAATCCCCAAAGCAAAACAAGTAACAGCAATGGTTTGAGCAATGTCAGGCGCATGTTTTAAGTCTAAACTTAAAGGTTTAAGATGATTACTTTCTTTTGTTAAAACCACCGTATTATCTTTAAAAACTGTTTTAACTCCAAAGTGCTTATAAATATCTACCAATACAGAATCTCCTTGCAAACTATGCTCTTTATAACTTGAAAGTGTAATTTGAGTTCCCATTTCTGAAATGGCCACGATGGAATAAAAATAGGATGCTGATGACCAATCTGACTCCACTACCAAAGTTTTTAGGTTTAGTTTTTTAGTATTTGGTTTTACAATAATGACATTATCAACAAAAGATGACTCAACACCAACCTCTGTTAATAAACTTAAAGTCATTTTTATGTAAGGAATAGATGTAATGTCTCCTTTAAGCGTTAATTCCAAACCATTTTCAAGCTTTGAAGCTATAAGTAATAATGCTGAAATATATTGACTACTTACATTGGCCTGAAGTGTTACTTTGGATTTAGTAAGGTTTTGTCCTGTAATTTTTAATGGTGGGAATCCATCATTTTCTAAATATTCAATTTTTGCGCCAAGAGATTGTAATGCTTCAACCAAAATTTTTATTGGACGCTCTTTCATACGTTTTGAACCAGTAAGCGTGACCTTTCTTCCTACTTGGATAGCAAAAAAAGCTGTTAAAAACCGCATGGCAGTTCCTGCATGGTGAATGTCTATACCATCTGATTCAGATTTTAATGCATTGGTCATTAATTGGCTATCGTCTGAATTGGAGACGTTTTCAATGGATAATTCTGGAAACAAAGCTTGTAGCAGTAATAATCTGTTAGATTCGCTTTTTGAACCTGTTATTTCAATAGAAGATTGCTTTTGTATGATTGATTTTTGTAGAATGATATTCATAAAACTAATTAAAAAACGCTTCTTAAAAGAAGCGTCCAAAGATACTTATTATTTATTTTAGTTTTTTGTTATTATGATGCCTATCATGATCACGTTTGGTTTTTTTATCCATTCGCTTCTCAAAAGCTTCCTGCAAATCAATTCCGGTTTGGTTAGCCAAACATAAAACCACAAATAAAACGTCTGCCAGCTCTTCTCCAAGATCTTTATCCTTATCGCTTTCCTTTTCGCTTTGTTCTCCATAACGTCTTGCAATAATGCGAGCTACTTCGCCAACTTCTTCGGTAAGTTGTGCCATATTGGTGAGCTCGTTAAAGTAACGAACGCCATGGTTTTTAATCCAGTTATCTACTTCTTGCTGTGCGTTTTGTATGTTCATTTTTTAGTGTGTTATGTGCTTTCTATAATATTAATTTCTTCTTGGGTTAAACCATACAATTCATAAACCATTGTATCTATTTGCTGGTCTGTAGTGGTTATTTGTTGTTTTATGGCAAGTGCTTTTTGTTGTTCTTGTAAAAAGTAATCTTCCCATTCTGCTTCTTCTGAAAGTGATAGCTTTATTTTCTTTTTAGCTAATTCTTTTACAAATTCTGCAAAGGTTAACTCATACCAGGATTCTAACTTTTTTGGCAAACTGTCTAAATCAAATTTTCTTTGGAGAGTTCTTTGGAATTTTGAGTTAATTGAATCAAAATCTTGAACAAGTTGAATCAAATCTTGTGATATTTTTCCAATCTTGGCTTCATATGAATTGAAATTTTTATGAATTGGAATTGTTGAAATCTTATCTCTCCTAAAATCATAAAATCCACCTTGTAATGTTGTACAAACATTTTTTAAATAATAAAAAACAAGTTTTGAATTTAATAGACCCAACAAACCAATTGAATCAGAAGAAATAAAAAAATTATTATCTAAAAGGAAAACTTCACCTTTTGCATCAAAATAAAAATTTCCTTGATTATTTATTCTTGGATAAATTATTTTAGGCCTTTGCATTTCAGGGTAATATGCACAAGCTCGTAGATTCCAGTAGTTTAAACCCTGGTCATATCTTTTTATTAAATCTTGTTTGAATTTATCTAACTCTACTTGAATATCAGGATAGTTTGAAGGAATATCATTATCATATCCAGTAAATAATAAATATTTATTTTGAAAATTGAAGCTGTTCCTTTTTACTTCTTTACCAGTAGCTAAAACTTTAATTAATTCAGCGTTTTTACTATTCTTACTTATTAATTCTTCTTTTTTGACTTCATCAATTACAAATGCTTCATTTTTTCCAGTTTTTATGCCGTAGAAAATCTTTTTAGAAACATGCTTATCTAAAATAATTGAATTGTTTTTTAATTTTTCTAAAATTTTAAATGAATCAAGACTTATAAAATTCCACATTTCATCAGTCAAAGAAATGTATGGTACCTTTATTTTTTTTGTTTCTAATATTTCAATTGGGTTGTCTGTCTTTACTCTGTTGTTTATTTCTGAATAATAGAAAAAATCATTTTTATTATTGTTGATTTTATTTAATATAAATATAATAGGATAAGTAGTAGCATCATCAAATACAGGGTAATCATCAAAATCTAATAATGATTCTAAAACACTATCATTTTTCATTACTCTCCTAATTTCAGCTCCATATGTTGCTTTTAAAAATTTATTAGGCAGTATGAAAGAAAATTTCCCATTGTTATTGATTAATCTTATACCTAATTCTATAAAGTATGTGTATAAATCAGCTACACTGTTATAACATTTGTAATTAGCTTCTAAATATGGCTTAATGTCTTTAAAAAGTTCTTGTCTAACATAAGGCGGATTCCCAATAATCACATCAAAACCACCTTTATATTCTGGTTCAAAGGCTTTTTCTTGTGTACAAAGCATATTTTCTATTAGCAATGCGATTTTTTTAGGGTGAGGTGGCAACTTGTGTTTGGTACGGTTGTGTTTTATATAGTCGAGTGTATTACTTAGTTGTTCGGGTGCGGTTATTTCGTTACAACCGTATTTTTGTGTCCATAACGGCACACTTTTTTCGCTTTCTTTCTGGACAAGGGGATTAATCCCCTTGTTGCTATTGTGCACTCGGGCGGTTTTACCTTTTATATGTTGCATTATTGTTGGCAATTCATCATCATCGCATACTAGTAACATGTGCATGTGGTCTTTACAAATGTTGTATTGCAATAAGTTTAGTTTTTTTTCAACTACAATTTCTGCTAGAGTTTGCGTAATAATTGCTTCATCTTCTGTTTCCAAATACGAAATATTTTGCAAAGGGCTGGTACCCATGTTTCGCTTTTCTCTTACTTGATAATCTATCATTCGTTGCGATGTTCGACTATCGTGAATTGCTGTTGTAATATGCCATGCTTTTTTGTTTTTTTCTTTAAAAACTCTAGGAAAAGCAGTTTGCCAATTAAAGGCTTTATCTCCTGCAATTTCAGGGTCATCAATTAAGGAGTTTCCACATTTAATATTGCCACTTAAATCATTTAATTTTCTATTGGGTTGAGCAGTTCTTAACCATAAAGATAACTTGGCAATTTCTACACTTTCTTCATTCAAATCTACTCCAAACAAATTATTTTCTAATATGCTTTTTTGCACATCTGAAAGTACCATGGCATCACCAAATAATTTGGCTTGTAATTCATCAATGTATTGGTGTTCTTCAATTAAAAAGTCTAAGGCTTGGTTTAAAAATGCACCACTACCACAGGCTGGGTCACAAATGGTTAATTGTAACAGCCATTTTCTATAAGTATCTAATTTTTCAATTAAATCTTTAATGGTTTTCTTTTGCCTTTTCTTGTCTGTAATATAATTTTCTTCATTTATAGCTAATTTCAATTTCTTTTCTTCACACAGTTTACCAATAGTATTTTCTACTATATACTTGGTAATGTATTTAGGCGTGTAGAAAACACCATCTTTCTTTCTCTTTGTCTTGGTTTTATCAATTTCTTGTCCTTCTAACTGGGCTTTAATTTCATCTAACTCATTCAAGGAGTTTTCAAAAATGTGTCCTAATATATTTACATCAACCTCACTTACAAAATCATATTCAGATAGCTTTAAAGTATGTGCATACAACAACTTATCATCAATAGCAATGTTGTCTAAAACAGCATCAGGTTTAAATAACCCACCATTATAGGCATATACATCATAGTTTTTACCTTTGTAACCTGTATTTAAGTAACCAAAGTATTTTTTAAACCTTTCATATAATGGCGTGTATTCATCTAAATCCTGTAATTGTTTCCATTGTTGCAATATTAACCTAACAGAATTTGGAGGCAATAACATTCTATCTTCTGCAAACAATATGAAAAGAAATCTATCTAATAGTTTTTGAGATTTTTTAAAAAGCTCTAATTGGTCAAATTGTGGATTTTGTTCAACCAAATTTTTGAAAAGTTCTCTTTTAAATAAAGAGTAATCTTTATATAACTTTTTGGTAATTACATCTTCTTGGCTTACCGATTCCTCTTTAATCTTCTTTGGAATGTCTTTTGAAATGTTTTCAACAGCCAAACACAAATACAAGATTTTAAATTCTGCTTCTGTAAGTGTAAATAAATTGAACTCTAAATGCTCAATAGCATTGTCAATATAAAATCTTAACTTTTCAAAATTGGAAGTAACCACATAAACACAATCTTTTTGATTGTTTTTATACCCAAATGCTTGAACTTCAATTTTGTTTAAATCTGTTGTGTTAGTTCCTTTTAATTCAATAACTCCTACAACCTTATCATTTATAATAATTCCACCATCAGCTTTTTTGCTGTCTTTTTCATTTTTTAATTCAGTAGTTAAATTAAAATTTGGAGTAGGGTTTTTGGTGTAACCCAATACGTTAACAAACAAATCAATTAGAAACTCTCCTTGATATTGCTCTTCTTTACTGTTTCTAATGTTTTCTTGAATACCAGAATTTAGAAAATAATTTTTATAAATAGTCCACTTTTCTAAAACAAGGTCTTTGTTTAAAGTATTCAGAAATTTTTCTATAACTGATTTTTGAAATAATGACATGTATTTATTTTATAGGCTAAATATAAAAATTTAGTGTTTTTATTCTTTATTTTTTGTGTCAATAATAATAGTCACCGGACCATCATTTAATAACTCAACCTTCATATCGGCACCAAACTCTCCTGTTTGAACCGGTTTGCCTAAATCCATTTCTAACTGCTTTACAAAAGTTTGATACAGCGGAATGGCAAGCTCTGGTTTTGCTGCTTTGATATAACTTGGCCTGTTTCCTTTTTTGGTTAAGGCGTGAAGTGTAAACTGACTTACCACAATAGCTTCACCATTAACATCTAATAATGATACATTCATAATATCGTCAGCATCACCAAATATGCGCAGATTTACAATTTTGTTGGAAAGCCATTTGATATCTTCTTGAGAATCGTCTTCAACAATTCCTAAAAGAATTAAAAGGCCTTTTTCTATGGTGGCTACTTGAACACCTTCAATAGAAACACTTGCTTCTGCAACACGTTGAATGACTACTTTCATTTATTCGTTCTCCCAATTATCGGTTCTGTAATGCTCGTCTTCGCCTTCAAGAATCTGCAAATAACTTCGATATCTTGAAAAAGCTATTTCATCATGATCAAGGGCTTTTTTTACAGCACAATGCGGTTCTTTAACATGCAGGCAATTATTGAACTTACAATCTTGTTTCAGTTTAAAAAATTCAGGAAAATAATCACCAATTTCTTCTTGATCCATATCCACGACGCCAAAGCCTTTAATGCCAGGAGTATCAATAATTTTAGCACCAAAACTTAGGTCGAACATTTCGGCAAATGTGGTGGTATGCTGACCTTGCATGTGAAGCGTTGAAATTTCTTTGGTTTTAATATTTAAGTCTGGCTCTATAGCATTTACCAACGTTGATTTGCCAACACCCGAATGCCCTGAAAACATGCTTACTTTACCATGCATTAAGGCTTTAACTTTATCGACATTTTTACCTGTAACCGCCGAAACACCAATACATTCATAGCCAATTTTTCTGTAAACATGCGCTAAGTATTTTACCTCTAAAAGTGTTGCTTCATCATAGGTATCTATCTTGTTAAACAACAAGATTGTTTTTATAGAATAAGCATTTGCTGTAACCAAAAACCGATCAATAAAACTGGTTAAGGTTGGTGGATTATTGATGGTAATCATGAGGAAGACCTGATCAATATTAGCTGCAATAATGTGCGTTTGCTTTGATAAATTAACTGACTTACGAACTATATAATTGGTTCTATCGTGAATGCTATGAATGATGCCGCTTACCTGATTATTATCTGTTTCTAATTCAAAATCTACATAATCTCCAACCGCGATGGGATTGGTGCTTTTAATCCCTTTTATTCTAAATTTTCCTTTAATACGGCATTCATAAACATCTCCTAAATCTGTCTTTACGATGTACCAACTTCCTGTAGATTTATAAACGAGTCCCGTCATGCCATTTTTAATAATTTGATAATACAAATTAACAACTTTTCAATGTAACAAAAAGTGTATATTGGGGTCTTAATCTAAAAATTCAACAACAACATGAAAAAATTTTTAATGGTATTATGTATTTCTCTTGTTTCCTTTATTGAAACAAACGCTCAAGTAGAATATAAGGTTGTTACAAGTGTAGAATCTATTGTTCCGAGTGGTTT